>SXUH01000231.1 GCA_005791855.1 Bdellovibrionales bacterium | reverse complement strand
GAAGATGAAGATGAAGAGGAAGAAGACCACCACGAGCCGGGTGATGAGCTTCGAGACCTCCGGCAGGTCGTGGACCTTCAGCAGCTCCCGGCAGTTCTGGGCGTAGGCTTCTCTGGTTTCGACGACCACCGAGTAGGCCTTCGGGTCGTCGGCGTGCTTCTTGATCGGGTCACCCATGGTTTTCAATCTCCTTCAGAAGGTCCGCTTCACCAGCGAGGTCGCGCTGCTGGGACCGCTCCAGCACGAGCCGGCGGTCGAAGGTCCCTTTGTAGAACCGCTGGGTGAAGAAGAGCAGGGTCCAGGCGTTTTCCTTGCTCAGGAGCTCCTGGTAGATGAGCTTGCGCTTGTAGGTCGAGATGAGCTCGAAGTCCGGGGAGACGAGGAGGATCTTCGGCTGCGAGAGGATCGCCCGGGCGACCTGCAGGGCGAGGTTCTGGGACTTCGAGAGCGGGAACCCGTTGGGCTTGATCACCGTCTCCAGTCCCTGCGGGAGCTTCTCGACGTTCTCGAGGAGCCCGACGCGCTCGAGGACCTGGTGGATCTCCGTGAGCGTGTGGTCCTTCCGGTTGCCGATCCCGGTGAGGTTCTCGAGGATGGTCCCGGAGAAGAACTGGTTGGTCTTGATGACCTGGATGTGGTTCCGCGTCTCGCCGAGGTCGATGTCGCTCAGGAGGAGGCCGTCGAACCGCACCAGTCCGCTGGCCCCGGTGCTGAAGCCCATGAGGGAGGAGTAGATGAGCTCCATGGAGGAGAAGCTCTTCACGAAGATGAGGTTCTTCGTCCCCTCCTTCACCTCGAAGCTGAACCGGTAGTTCGGCTCGAAGGTCACCTCGTGGAAGCTGAAGTCGTACCGCTTCGGCTGGACCCGCCCCTCGGTGGACGGCTCGAGGGGGTAGTCGTAGAACCGGGCCACCATGTCCAGGGCCGTGCTGTAGTTGTAGACGCTGAAGAAGAAGTTCTGGAGGTTCGGGAGGCCCGCGATGATGCTGTTCACGACGAGGGCCGCGGCCACGAGCTGGCCCGCGCTGAGCTCACCCTTCAGCACGAGGTAGCCGCCCATGCCGAGGAGGAGGACGTTCATCACCACGCCGAAGACCTGGAGGCCGATGTGCTGCCGGAACTGGAAGTCGAAGAGGTTGTTCCGGACCTGGAGCCACCGGTTGAAGAGGGCGTTGGACTTCGACGCCGCGAAGTCCTTCCCCTGGTCCGAGGTGAAGAGGTTCCGCACCCGGCTCATCTCCTCGACCCAGCTCACGACGGCGTACTTCCCGTCCGCCTCCGGGGACCCGGCCTTCACGCCGTCGGGCCCGAAGAGGATCCAGTTCATGAAGAGGAACTGGCCCATGAAGCCGGCGAAGCCGAGGAAGTAGGGGTGGTAGAACGCCAGCAGCGTGAAGCCGATGAGGAACTGGATCAGGAAGCCGAAGCCGTTCACGAAGAAGGTCACCATGCTCGACTGCATGGTCATGATGTCGAAGTAGCGGTTGATCAGGTCCGGGGAGTTCGCCTCCTTGAAGTGCCGGTCCTGGAAGAAGGTGAGCCGCTCGCCGATGATGAGGCCGTAGCGGACGAAGAGCCGGCGCTGGAGGATCTCCACCGTGTAGGTCTGGATCGCCTGGAGCGCCCCGCTGCAGGAGAGGATGAAGAAGAGGAGGAGGCAGAGGACCACCAGCGGCTGGGTCATGGTCCGGACGCCGATGTTGTTGATGATCACCTGGATGGCCAGCGGGACGCCGAGGCTCAGGAAGCTCACGGCCAGGGTGTTCACCACGATGGCCTTGATGAACCCGGTCTCCGGCTTGGTCATGAGCTTCAGCAGATCCCGGAACCGGTCTCCGGACTTGATGAGCTCGTCGGACTTTAGATAGAACTGGAGTTTTCTACTCATAGAGGTTCTCTCTCGGGGTGTTTGAGAAGTTTGTGATCACGGAGTACAGCCACATGAAGAGCACGGTGGTGACGATTCCGACGAGGATCGTGAGCTGGGGGTTGAAGCCGAACCGGAAGTGGTTCAGGGCCATCCCGAGGAAGCAGGTGAAGACGCTCAGGACGATGAGCGAGGCGGAGTAGGAGATGTTCATGTACCGCGAGAGGACGAGCCGGCAGAGGAAGAAGGAGAGGAGCGGGGCCGTCGAGAGGTAGGCGAAGTAGATCCCGAACTTCATCGCCCCCGGGACCTGGGAGATCAGGTACGCGGAGATCACGATGGACCCGGTGATGATCAGGTTGTCGAGGTTGATGTAGACCCGGAAGAGCTTGGACTTCTCGCTCCCCATGAGGTCGTTCCAGAAGATCGCGCTCATGGCGTTGATCGACGAATCCAGCGACGACATGCACGCGGCGAGGATGCTCGCCACCATGAGGCCCTTGAGGCCCGTCGGGAAGTGGTTCTGGATCAGGAAGGAGAAGATCTCCTCGGACTTCGGGATCGGCTTGCCGTGCTTGGTGTAGAAGGACCAGATCACCACGCCGAGGGTGAGGAAGAGGATGTTCACGAGGAGCGATCCGAGGGCCGACCACCCGAGGACCCGCCTCGCCGTGCGGATGTCCTTGGCGCCGAGGAATTTCTGGATCAGGTCCTGGTCCACGCCGTGGGTGGCGGCGTCGTAGGCGATCCCGCCGATGATCCCGTAGAGGAAGCTCAGCGGCCCGATGTCCTTGTTCCAGAGGCTGAACTTCCCCTGCTCGTAGCCGAAGGCCATGAGCTCGCCCCAGGTGTGGCTGCTCATCTTCCCGAGCGCGTAGTGGGCCATGACCCCGCCGACGATGAAGATCCCGGCCTGGAGCATGTCCGTCCGGACCACGGCCTTGAGGCCCCCGAGGATGATGTAGACGTAGGTCATGAGCGCGATGAGCACCAGCGAGCCGAAGAGGGGAGTGCCGAAGAACTGGGAGATGAGGATCGCACCGCCGAGGAGCTTCACGCTCACTCCAACGATCTTGGTGAAGATGTAGAAGACCGCGAAGGTCCGCTTCCCGTTGTGGCCTTCCTTCCGGATGTTCTTGTAGTGGTGGATCCCCCGGGCGAGGATCTCGAAGATCGTCAGCCCCTTCCCGTAGTACTTGATGATGAAGAAGTAGGAGATCACCCAGCGGCTGACGCACGCGCCGATGACGAACCGGAGGTAGCTCAGGTTCTCGAAGTAGACGTAGGAGGGGAGGATCAGGAACGCCATGGCCGAGAACTCCGTGGCGATGATGGAGAAGAGGCCCTCGGCGAAGGTCAGGCTCCGGCCCGCGAGGTAGTGGTTCTCCATCGCCCGCTGGCCTTCCTTCTTCTTCGCTAGGAAGTGCCGGCGCATGAACTGGTTCGCCTTCACCGCGATCAGGAAAATCAAAAATATGTAGGCCACGACGACGCCGACGTCCAGAGGACTTAGCTGCATAATTCTTCCTTGAATTAGTTCTCTTCTATTCTAAAAGGGAACGGGCTAAATCAATAGGAAGTAATCTTTTTCCTTATGGAAGCTGTGGAGGGGGAGGTAGAAGTCGTGGACGTGGATCTGGTAGCTGAAGTCGGCCAGGAGGACGATGGCCACGAACGAGTTGACGATCGGACTGTGCTTCTGGGAAACGCGGGTCTCCGAGGCCTTCGAGAGCGGCATCTCCCAGGCCGGGGCGAACTCCAGGGTCGCGCCGGTGCTATGAGAAAGCTGGATCGAATGCTGTTCGTAAACAACCGAGGTGATGGCAATGAGGATTGCCAGAAAATATATCCATACGAGTCTCATTAAAAATAATCTTAAGGTAGTTGGTGAATTCCACAATCATTATTTTCTACTAGGAATTAATGTCCCATACCTAAGTAGCTAATACCGTAGGTTTACTGTTAGGTTTTG
>SXUH01000230.1 GCA_005791855.1 Bdellovibrionales bacterium | reverse complement strand
TGGGAGACGGCGATCTTGAAGTCCGAATCCACACCCTTGCTCTCCTTCCCCGTTGGAGCGATCCCCATCGCGGAGATGCCGATGCTCGGGCCGGTCGGGGCTTCGAGGAGGAGGTACTGGAGTTCGGTTTCCACGTCTCCGCTGCCTCGCCTCTCCTCGGCCGGCCCCGGGAGAAAGGGGGAGCGGACGGTGAGCTGGAAGCGTTTAGCGAAGCCGCTCCGGAGCTCGGGAACGAGTCTCCACTGAGCCGCCCCCTCGTCCTCCTCTCGGAACTCACTCAAGAGCTGGGCGTTCCAAGTTCCCTCGTCGATGGGCTCGGCGTCCTCGATCTCCACCGGTAGCTTGGAGTTGAGGTTATCCAGGGAGGCGCGGGCGGGGAGAGCGGTTAGTACGATCGTCATAATGACGAGGAGCTTTAGTCCTTTCATGTTCTTATTAAAGACGATCTCCGGGGCCCCGTCACGGCGCTCGCGGCTAAGTCTGCAAAAGGTTTAGTCACCATTATAAAGTTTACAGCGCCTTCCCACCCGGGCCCGGCTTCCTCCTATACTTTTTTGGTAATCAACACATCCAGGAGGATCGTATGAGGAAGCCACAACTACTGTGGATTATCGCATCCCTGTTTTCCATCATGTCCGCCCAGGCCCAGTACACCCAGAACGTGGACCTGTCTCGCCGGAACAACGTCCCGCTCTTCAACTGCGAGATCTTCTCGAACTACCAGGACCAGCGCGACTGCGAGTTCCTGAGCAGGTTCGTGGATCGCTCGTTCCGTGACGGGGGCTACGCCGTCGAGTGTAGCGAGTTCCGGGGCGAGCGCCGGCTCCGGCTCACCTGCCTCGACCTCTCCGCTCGGATCACCTACAACCGGAGAGCGTTTAACTGTGATTACCTCCGCCGCCGGGTCGAGAACCAGTGCGAAGTCACCCAGGACGCCTACGGGCGCGGCGAGTTCCGGAACTACTCCCCACGGCCCCGGCCGACGATCGAGAGAGACCGGAGCACCGTCGTGACCAACACCGTGGTCGAGAGCACACCGGTCTACGATACCCAGTGTACGACGGAGTACTACGACCGGTCCCGGTCCCGCTGGACGGCCGCGAAGCAGAAGCAGTATGATCAGGGCCGCACGCGCACCGTGGTTGGCATCGGCGCGATTGTCGGCGGGATCGTCCTTGGGCAGAGCCGGAACGAAACCGTGAGGAACATCGGAACCGGTGTGGCCATCGGCGGTGTCGTCCTCGCGACCTGGGGCCTCGTCGACATGATCGACTCGGACATCCAGCCTCCGCACCGGATCACGACGTGCCGAGACCACTACGTGGGAGAGGAGCGACGGGTGATCGTCGAGAAGCGGGAGTGTATCAGCACGCGCTACTCTGAGCGCGGACGGAACACCGACCGGGTCTACTACGAAGTCCGGTGCGAGAACAAGACCTACGTGACCTACGACCGCTTCCAGCCATGGGAAGACGGAAGACCGATGTAATTAAAAAAGAAAGCCACCCGCGAGGGTGGCTTTTTTTTTGTCCAGGCAGAGCACGCCGGGTTATCTGCAGCGTCGAGTCTGAATCTGGTAGATGATTCCCGCGTTGATGTCAGCAGAGTCCACCGTGGCCATGGCATCCTGATGTCCGGAGTTCTTCACGAGCATGCTGGCGTTCACCCGAAGGTTCACGTCCGCTCCACACGGAGACCAGACCGCGGCCTGGAGGCCGAGCTGGTTGGTGAAGAGGTAGTCCTGGTCCATCCTCCCGCGGAAGTCCTTCACGAAGCGGGGACCCATCATCCCGGCGAAGAAGTACTCGGCCTGCATCCGGGCCGAGGCGCTGGAGGACGGGAGGGACACGAAGCCTCGGTAGTCGACGGCGACCACGGAGATGCTGAAGCCGCCGGGGACGTGGACCGGCACGGCGATGTTACAGCTCTTCCGGTCCACGGTCCGGCCTGAGGCGGGGCCGGCTTCGGCGATGAACTGGTCGAAGATGATGGAGAGGGCCTTCCCGTCCGGGGAGAGGGTCGCGGAGGCGGAGCCGGCCGGGCAGCCGTTCCCTCCGGTGACCGGTTCGCCGAGGGAAATATCAGACTGGGCGAAGGCGCCGAGGCTGAGCATCATCACTGAGAGAGTCGAGAGTTTCGTTACGAGCTTAAGCATTGAAGTTCTCCTTTCATGCATTGTTGGGGCGACCTCGCCCGGTTGTTCCTACGCCCAACTTAACCGGGGAGCTCGGCAGCTGTGAAGCCGGAATCCGCCGGTGGGAAGAGTTTGTCGCCCACCTGGTCTTCCCCGGTCCGGCCGATGGACCACCTGGGCGACAAAGGTTTCACGCCGGCCCTTCTTCCTATACGTAAGAAGAGTGGAAGGGATAAGAAGGAAGAAAGGAGTCCAGCATGAAACTCATCACCACCGTCGCCCTTCTCGCCATCTCCACCGCCTCCCTCGCCCAGGTGCGGTTCGACCAGGTCGCCTACAACGGAACCGGCTGCCTCGAGGGAACCGTCAGCACCGTCGCCGTCCCGGACGGCTCCGCGATCTCCTTCCTCTTCGACGAGTTCCGGCTGGAAGTTCCCAACTACGAAGCGACCTCGCAGAGGCCAACGGTTCCGGAGGGGCGCCGGAGGAGGGCGCACACGAACGTTCCGCACATCAATCAGAAGAGCTGTAACCTGAGCTTCGACGCCCAGATTCCCCAGGGCTTCAAGGCAGACACCCTGGAGATCAGCTACCAGGCCCGCGGAGCGACGGTCTTCGATCCGGGGATCCAGGGCCTCTTCTCGACCATCCTCCTGGGGTACGAGGGCCTCTCGCGGTCGGCGAACCCGACGCCGGTGATCCAGAAGAGCTGGAACTCGAGCGGCCGGGCCGTGGACGATAGCTGGGCCGAGAGTAACGTCAGGGTGGTCCAGCTCCGCTCCGGGTGCTCCATGGGCAGCGCCAAGGCCATCCGGTTCCAGCTGCGGAACCACATGACCGCGGAGATTATCAACCAGGATCTTTCGAAGCGTGGACTTATTACAGTGGACTCGGCGGATGTGGCTGGAATGCTGAAGTTCGTGGTCCGCGTGAGCCGCTGCGGGAGTCCGCACCTCGGTCCCTCTCTGCCACCGAGAAGGATCAAAATGGCCCCGGATACCTTCTAAAAACTGTCAGCGAAGCCGTAGTCCTATACTCAACTAGACCTCCTTTGCTATGACTAGGTAGTGAAGGGGGTCCGATGCAGGTGACTCAAGAAAATGAACTCCTCCAGAGCCTTCAAGACATGATCGCCGCCTACCTGGGGAAGAACCCCCAGCTCACCCTGAACGCCCTGGCGCAGAGGTCGAACGTCCCGGTCACCTCCCTCCGGCGGCTCATGAGCGGCCAGCAGAAGAACGAGATCGCTCCGCACTCGGTGCTCAACCTCGTGAGCTACATCCTCCGGGAGAAGAACCTGAAGCTCCTCCTCAGCAAGGTCGACGCCTGCGTGGCCGAGTTCCTCCACCGGCACTTCGGGAACTTCATCTTCTCCTCCGAGACCCGGTCCTACAACCCCGAGCTCAACGTCGAGCTCCGGGACGAGACGAAGTACCTCATCTACAAGCTCGCGGCGAACCACAACGGGACCGACCTCCGGTCCGTCGTGGAGAACTTCGGGAGCCACGGGAAGAAGCGCGCCGAGGAGATGCTCGCCGCCGGTCTCCTGCAGGAGTCCGATGGCCGCCTCCACGCCCGGGAGAAGAACTTCTCCCTGGACGTCCAGATCGCGGCCTCGCACCTTCCGGCGCTGGTGCGGTTCTACAAGCCCCAGACGATGGCCCTGGGGCGGAACTCCTTCTTCAGCCTGAGCGAAGCCCTAACCTTCGACGCCATCAAGGAGATCAAGCTCCTCCAGCGCGAGTGCGTGAAGAAGATCAGCGAGATCATGAACAAGCCAGAGAGTCTGGGTCCCATACCGTACTTCACCATTAACCTCTCAGAGACCATGCTCTCTGAAACAAGTCCAGGAGACTTCCAATGAAAAGCCTGCTCGCCCTCCTCATCGTCCTCCTCTCCACCCACGCCTTCGCCCTGACGAGGTCCGAGGTCGACGGCCTCCTCCGCGCGAAGAACACCTCCCTCGCG
Source organism: Bdellovibrionales bacterium (assembly GCA_005791855.1). Lineage (GTDB taxonomy): Bacteria > Bdellovibrionota > Bacteriovoracia > Bacteriovoracales > Bacteriovoracaceae > Peredibacter. The sequence continues at coordinate 7,444 of SXUH01000230.1, read as the reverse complement.
GCCCTGGAGCAGCAGGGGGCGAGGCTCATGCCGGGAGAGAACACGGGCCATGGCCGCGCCGTCGCCTTCTCGAAGGTCCGGGTGATCTTCACCGAGAAGAGCGCGATCTTCAAGAACGAGATCGAAGCCGTCTCCTTCCAGGGCGCCGAGACCGTCGGGAACATCGAGTCCCTGCGGGTGAACGGCGGGTACATCCTCAAGGAAGACGTGAAGGCCACGCTCATCCTCGGGAACTAAGGTCCGGGGGGAAGGCCGCCCGCGCGGCGGCTTTCCCCTAGTCTTCCTTCTCGAGCTCGTCGAGGGCCCGCTGCTGGTCCTGCTGGTGCTTGAGACCCTTCTGCAGAGTCTTCATCAGGTCCGGGGGGACGGTCCCCTCGGACCTCCCTTCCAGGGCCTTCACCTTCTCCCGCAGCAGCTTCACTTCCTCCAGGAGCTTCCGCTGCTCTTCCTGACTGAGGTTCTGGGAGAACGTCTTCAGGGTCAGGAAGACGAGGACGAGGGCGAGGAGGAGGCGCATCTAGAATTCCGTGTAGATGAGCTTCGGCGCGGACCGCTTCCCTTCGTCGAAGGTCGCGGAGAGCTTGAAGCCGGAGCCGGGGGTGTGGATGTTCGCCGACTGGGTGTAGTGGGTGAACTCGAAGGAGACCGGAACCGCGAGCTCGGTCTTCACCCGGGAGGCTTCCTTCGCGCAGTCCTGGACGGTGAACTGGCCGACCTCGTGGTAGGATCCCGAGAGGTTCGAGAAGCCCGCCTGGTCGACGTAGCGGATCTCGCACTGGACGAGCTCGGACGCCGAGGCTTTCGCCGAAGCGAGGGAGAGGGCCAAGAGGAGCTTGAACTTCATTTTTTGCACGATCCTGTGAGAAGGGTGTTTTTTTTCTAGCAAAAATAACTGAAGATAGGAAGCCTGTCGGTCCTATATAATTTTCACAAGAAGGTGTTAAAGAATGTCAGAAACCCTCTACCTCTACACCCACGTCTCCCTGGCCAACCTGGAGAAGTTAGTGAAATCTCATCAGGACTCCTTCGACGAGGAGCTGAACGACCTCTTCTCGGAGGAGGAGCTCCAGGACTTCGAACGGCAGGTCGACGGCATCGCCGCGGTCTACGTCCAGCCCGTCATCAGCGAGCTGACCTTCGATGACTTCTCCGCGAAGGCGGAGGAGGCGGCGGCGATGCGGTCCTTCTTCGACGCCTGCAAGAGCTCCATCGTCCTCGAGAACCTCCCGTACCTCCAGAGCAATCCCTTCCAGGTGAGCTACCTCGTCCGCTTGCTCCACCGCCTCGACGAAGCCCTCGTGGACACCGGGGGGGTGAACGAGCTCGTCTTCAAGGCCCAGTACCTCTCGGCGCTGGAGAAGTATAAGAAGATGGAAGACCTCATCTCCCTGGCCTACGTCAAGAAGGAAGCGGTGAAGCCGAAGAAGCCCCTCGATCCCATCGACTTCCTCGTCCAGGACGTGTTCAAGGAGTACGACCGGATCCTGGACCAGGGCAAGCTCTACGAGGTGACCCAGCTCCTGGAGGCGCAGTCCGAGAAGCAGCAGATGCTCTTCCGCGCCCTGGGAGAGGACCGCTCGGACGCCGCGGCCCTCCTGCGGAACTCCGGGCTCATCCCGAAGGACTTCGACGATAACCTCGAGCGGATGAAGTTCTTCCTCCGGAAGCTCGTCTAGGCCACCTGTCGAATCCTTAGACAGGGCCGTAAAGTTTAGCCGGCCCCCTCCAGCGCCGATCCCCGCCGGGAGATAATCCGAGAAAACCTTCCGGGAGAATCTATGAAGCGTCTTCTACTCGCCTGCCTCGTGACCCTACCCCTCTCCGCGTTTTCCCAGTCCTACATGGTCCTGAACAACGGCGTGACCCTCACCACCGACGCCGCCGGCTTCATCTACGACTTCAACCACTTCGTCAACCCCTACCAGGTCTCCGCGAAGGGGGGCCGGGTCTTCGTCGAAGCGGATAAGCTCGTGACCATCGACGACGGGGGCCTCCTCTACCGGAAGGACCAGAAGGTGAAGGTGGTCAAGGCCATCGGCTACAACTACCTCATCGACTCCGACGCCACCCTCATCACGGTCAACAACCAGGGTTTCCACTACGTCACCAAGGATAAGCTCTACAAGAAGATCGACAAGGGCGGCGCGAACTTCTTCACCCTGAACGACAAGGACAAGAAGAAGATCGACGTCTACACCGTGACCTCCCTGGGGACCGTCGCCAAGGTCACCGTGCCGGGCCTGAACCCGGCCGACATCGCCTCCGTGGGCCCGCGCTACCTCCTCACCAGCAAGGGGGAGATCTACACCTCGACCAAGGACGGCGTCCTCTCGGTCCAGCCGGACTACAAGGTCAGGGCCGTCAAGAGCACCGGCGGGAACTTCTTCGTCGACGACACGGGCAGCCTCTACACCATCTCCGAGACCGGCCGGCTCAACCTGCCGATCCTCCCGCTCAATCTCATCATCGTGAACATCGCCCAGATGGGATCGAACTACATGATCGACCTCTCGGGCCGGGTCTTCGTGGTGGACAACCTCGGGGCGGTCTACGAGCGCGAGGTGAAGAGCCACGACATGCGGAACGTCTTCATCCTCTCGAGGTAGGACGAGTTCGGTCTGGCCATGGGAAGATTCCTTCGCTAGAGTGGAAAAAACCACCCGAAGGATCTTCCCATGACTCCCGGAACCCAAGCCCTGGCGCCTCTCAGCAGCCGCTTCGTCGCCCTCCTCATCGATTCATTCTTCCACATCGTCATCAACTTCGTGATCGCTCTCTTCATCCGCGACTACGTTTCCTTCATCTTCGCCCTCGCGGCCCAGGTCGCCGTCATCCACCATTTCTACGCGAAGACCGGGGCGACCATCGGGAAGCGGATCATGCGGATAAAAGCTTTGAGCACGGAAACTAAAGGGAACCTGAAGCCCTGGCAGGGCGTGTACCGGGAGACCGTTGGCCACTACCTCTCCGGGCTCCTCCTGGGTCTGGGGTTCCTCGTCTCGCTGTTTAACCGGGAAAAGCGCGCCTTCCACGACTATGTTTTCCAGACCGTCGTGGTCGAAGAGTAGCGTCGGTCAATTCCGCACTTAAACAGTATTGATTCACCGTCCGTGGCATTGGTACGGCCGCTTTCCTATCATATTCCTAACAGGAGGAGGGATATCAAGCCTCACGCCGAAATCGACCCCGAGATCTTCCGCTTCGCCATGAAGTCGATCCGGGACTACGCCGTCTTCCTGATGGACCCCGACGGCTACGTCGCCACCTGGAACCTCGGCGCCGAGCTCATCAAGCAGTGGAAGGCCGAGGAGATCATCGGCAAGCACTACTCCATGCTCTTCACCCCCGAGGACCAGGCCCGGGGCAAGCCGGAGATCGAGCTGTCAAAGGCCAAGGAGAAGGGCCTCTTCGAAGAAGAGAACACGCGGATGAAGAAGGACGGGACCCTCTTCGAAGCCCACGTCTCCCTCACGGCCCTGCGGAACGAGAAGGACGAGCTCATCGGCTTCGTGAAGGTCACCAGGGACATCACCGATCGGCTTGAGGCCGAGAAGAACCTGCTCAGGAGTCAGGAGGAGCTCCGGACGGCCCTGACCGCCAGAGACGAGTTCCTCTCCATCGCGTCCCACGAGCTCAAGACCCCGCTGACCTCGCTCAAGCTCCAGTGCGAACTCTTCGTCCACAAGTTCAAGAAAGGGCAGAGCCTCGCCACGGACTCCTACGAGAAGTTCGCGCGCCAGACGAGCTCCGTCGTCAACAAGCTCACCCGGCTGGTGGACGACATGCTGGACATCTCGCGGATCCAGTTCTCCCGGCTCTCGCTCTCGAAGGAGCAGGTGAACATCTGCGACTGCGTGAAGGACTCCCTCGAAGCCCTGAAGCCCGTCTTCAACCTCTCGGAGACCGCGCTGCCGACGCTGGAGTACTGCCAGGAGATGTTCGGCGACCTCGACAAGCTCCGGATCGAGCAGGTGTTCAATAACCTCCTCACCAACGCCATCCGCTACGGAGACGGGAAGCCGATCACGGTGCGGGCCGAGCTCGCCGATGGCGTCGCCCGGGTGACGATCCAAGACCAGGGCGCCGGTATCCCCGCGGACAAGATAGATAAGATCTTCGACCGCTTCGAAAGGGCCCGGCAGGACCGCGCGATCCAGGGCCTAGGCCTAGGCCTCTACATCACCAAGCAGATCGTGGAGGCCCACGGCGGCCGCATCTGGGTCGAGAGCGAGGTCGGGAAGGGTTCCACTTTCTACGTCGAACTTCCCTGCATGACCCAGGTGTACCCGAACACACCGGACCGGACCGACCAGAACCTCCGGGACCTGCACTAGGGGCCCTGCCACTCTTCCTTCGTGAGCTCCCAGTACTCCGAGTGAGTGATCTCCGGGTTCACGAAGTTCGCCGGCTTCACCTCGAGGAAGCGCGCACCGGTCTTTTCCTTCACCCGCCGGGACTTGGTGTTCTCCACGGCGTTGGCGAAGACCATCTTCTCGAAGCCGAGGTTCGTGAAGGCGTAGTCCATCACGGGCCTCACGGCTTCCGTCATGTACCCCTTGCCCCAGTGCTTCTTCGCGAGCCAGAATCCGCGGTTCTCCGGTTTCCCCGGTCGGAAGAGCTCCACGGCGCCGACGAGCTCGCTGGGGTTTTCTTTCAGGAAGATGCCCCAGTTCCAGCGATCCTTCCCCTGGTTCGGCAGGACGATGTTCTTGATGAAGAACTCCGCTCCGTTCTCCGGGTAGGGCCAGGGGACCGCGCTCGAGAGGTACTTGATCACTTCGAAGTCGGCGAAGATCTTCTGGTAGGCGGCGGCGTCGGAGAGGAGTACTCCTCTCAGGAGGAGCCGCTCGGTGGTGAAGGTCGGGATGGCTGTCATCTAAAACCTCGTCGGGGCCCGTGCCACCAGTGGTCGCACGGGCTCGGTCTTCGTTACTTAACGAGCTTGAGGAGTTCGTCGGTGTAGAACTTCTGGTACTCCAGGTAGCCGTAGCGGAAGTCGTTCACGCTCGGGGAGTAGGCGATGTCCGGAACCGCTCCGTTGTTCTCCACGGCGACCATGTCCGGCCGGTAGAAGAGGGACTTGGTGATGGCCACGCTGATCTGCGAGTGGTTCAGCGGCGGGAGGGTGATCACGTGTCCGCCGGCGCCCATGGTCCTCGTCCCGAGGAGCTTGGCCCGGCCGTACCCCTGGATGAGGGCCGGGAAGGCGTCCCCGCCGGAGCCGCTGAGCTCGTCGATGAGGACGATGATGGGCTTAGTGTAGCGCACGTCGTTCGGGTACCAGAGCTCTTCACCGGAGATCGAGGTCTTCCGGGTGAGGTAATCATTCGTGTTGAGCCAGGTCGTCTTAATGAGTTCGATGACTGGTAGGAGGTTCTGGTACTCGAGGGTGTTCTGGTTCTGGGTGACGAGCCAGTTCCCGAAGTCGAGGTAGGCTGCCTTCGAGGCGAGGAGCTCGAACTGCATCGGGGCGAACGGCTTGTCCATGAAGAGGGTGAGGAAGGAATGGAGCCAGTTCACCGAGCCGCCGCAGTTGTGATCCTGGTCGATGACCAGACCCACGGTGTTCTTCTCGAGCACACTCACCGCGTACTCGTACTGCTTGAAGCGCAGGACGTGGGCGTTCACGGTCGGGTTCGGGTCGGTCGGGGAGTAGTGCGGGATCCGCAGGTAGCCGACGTTCCCCTTCGCCGTGGGATAGTAGTAGGCGACGAACGGCTCCTTCATGATGACGGTGGCCCCTTCCGGGACCTTGATCCGGCTATCGCCGGAGCAGCGGTTCTTCTCTTCGATCTCGATGCGGTCGTAGTTCACGTGGGAGGTCCGGAGGGTCGACCGGGTGAGCTTCTTGTTCGGGTTGAACTCGTCGGTGAACTTCCCCTTGGCCTTCCACTCGAGGGTTACCTTCTCCGTTACCGTCGAGTCGCCACGGCGGATCTCAACCACGGCCTTGCCTTTCTTCGCCGGGACCTTCGAGGCGCGGCGGTTGGTGAGCATGAACGCACCCCTCCGCTTGGCGGCGAGGGCGAAGCCCTGGCCCATGTACGGAACGATCTCACCCAGCTCGTCGAGGATAGGCTTGCCGTCGAGGGAGACGACCTCGTCGCCTTTGACGAAGGAGAACTTGTCCACCGGAAGGACCGTCCGGTCGATGTCATCGACGAGGACCTTCCCCTGGACGAGGTCGGTGGAGAACCCGAGGGAGGTCTCGAGGTTCGTCGGGACGTTCGCCCGGAAGTGGGAGTCGTTGAACTCGGCCACGAACCGCACCATGAGGTAGTAGAACTCAGCGTTGGTCTTGGTCTCTTTGATGAGCGGAACGTACCTGCTGTAGAGGTCGTCGACGTCGATGTTGAAGTGCTGCTTCTTGTAGATCAGGGGGCCGTAGCCACCTTTCACGTGGGCGATGAGCTCGTTCAGGTCGCTCAGTTTCTGTTCGACGGTGAGGTCGCGGGCGGCGGCGAGGTTGCAGAGGAGCAGTAGCAAGACTAGTGCTTTAGACATGGGAACTCCTTGGGATTTTGGAGGGAAAGTAAAGCACTGGGGTGGGAGGGGTGTCAAAGGGATAGTGGGGAGTCTAGAAATCTCAAGGTAGACTTTATCCCGGTTAGTCACTCCGAGTCGTTGACTTTACTTTCGAGAGCTAAGGCTCCTGAAACTTTCTAGCTTAACATTGAACTGGAGCTCCTTGTCCTGGAGTTCCGTCAGAAGGTGGGCTCGATCGGATTCGGATAAATCCTTTACATGCAGGAGGGTCCGGAGTTCTTCGATCCGCGCCTTGAGTTGTATCTCCGGTGGGAGGATCGATGCGTTCTTGAAGATCTTGTAGGAAAGCTGGAGGTCCTCGGGGACGTAGGCGTTCTGTTCCCAGAACTCTTCGGGGAACGGCTTCCCTTTTCCAGGGTAGTCCTCGAGCTCCCCGCGCTCGATGGCTTCTCGGATTTTCCTTTCAGCTTCTTTTTCGAACATGGTAGTATTTTAAGAGTAAAAGCTCTTAAAGGAAACTCTTAATGGCGAAGCTCAAGAAACCGAAGCCGAGTAGCTATAATCCAGGGAAGCAGGAGCGGTCCCAGCGGACCTTCGAGGACATCGTCAAAGCCGGTACTCTTATTTTACGAGACACCCCCGACAAGTTTACGACGAACAGGATCGCCGAAAAAGCTGGGATTAGCATTGGCCACCTGTACCAGTTTTTCCCGAACAAGGATTCGATCTTAGATGCGATCTTCGAGAGGGAGCTAGAGCAGGATCGGCTCTTGGTTGAGAAGAGGGTGGAGGGTGCGAAACTAAACGCGACCCGAGCTGCGATCGCACTCGTCATGGAGATCATCCTCGAGGTGAACTCCCGGCACCCGAGGCTCCGGAGGGCGATGTGGATGAATCTCGGAGGCGGGCGTCGACAGGAGTTGCTCCGGGAGACGCATTTGACGAATGTTCGGAAGGT
>SXUH01000229.1 GCA_005791855.1 Bdellovibrionales bacterium | reverse complement strand
TTCTACAATCAATTATTGGAAATAATTTCGAAATTTCTACTGAAGCTAAAGTTTTACTCGTGAAGGAAGGTATACTAGTAGATGAAAAAATCATTATTCCCAAAGAAGAAAGAAAAGTTTCCTTCCAAGAGCAATCCCCTTCTCAAAGTACTCCATCGAAAGCTCAAATTTCAAACGTAAAGCCTTCAACCACACAGCAATCTCAAAAAGCAGCTCCGGCCACCTCTAGCTACGAAGCCGTCTCCGCCGACTACTCAAATCAAATCCAAGACAAACCAGACACCCAGGTAGCCTCAAATTCAGGAAAGGTCGCTGAATCCAACAGAAACGATGACCTCGCCAACCAATACAGAACCGAAAACGAAATCCTGAAAAAGCTCATGAAGAGCATGAAGGCAAAGAGTCCTAATGGCCCGATCACAAAGAAGATGATCGAAGACCTCTACCGCGAGCAGGCCCGGGAAGAGAATCGAGAAGTGGACTATTCCCCGAGCCAACTCTCCAACCTCGCTGATAACTTCATCCAAAACTCTCCGAAGTTTACCAACGGCTTCGATCCTTCATCGTTTTCCAATCCCATGAACCGGGCCTCGAACACCTCAAACCCTACCGTCTCCGACAAGGATTCTAAGTCAACCGCCTCGACCCTCTCTCAGCTCGCCAACCTCCAGGGCCGGACACCGTCCTCCACCCAGGCTACGACGGGCCGGACGATCACCACCAACACCGAGAAGACCCCGAACAATAAGACCCTGGCCAAGATCGAAGTCACCGCCGCCATCGGGGACATCGAATTCTTCCTCTCGGACGTCGTCGACGGGAAGGTTTCCGACAAGCAGGCCGAAGCCAACAAGATCAGAGAGCTCGTCGCCAAGGGTGACCCGTTCATCCTCGAGGTAAACAAGAAGCCGTTCACCATCTACTTCGTCGGCGACGAGTTACGGGTCGAAGAGCCGAAGAACCTCACGGCCGCGGAGCTCGCGACCGTAAACAAAATCTCTCGCGAGATCAAGTCCTTCTTCATCTCGAAGCAGTTCGCCAGACAGTATAAGGCCAGTCTTCTCCGGCAGATCCTGAACTCCGCGAACATTTAGCTCAACAATTAAACAGAAAAATATTCTTCAAAAAGTTGGGGACCCCCCTCCTTCACAATTCCAACCGTACATGGTGAGATAGCTTCTTTGTAATCCAAGGATGGAAAATGTACAAAAAAGCCCTCGCCTCCCTCTCGCTCCTCTTCTTCATGTTCGGCTTCCTCACCTGCTTGAACGACATCCTCGTCCCGTTCCTGAAGGACCTCTTCAAACTCGACTACAGCCAGGCGGCCCTGGTCCAGTTCTGCTTCTTCGGGGCTTTCGGCCTGACCGCACTTCCGGCCAGTAAGGTCGTCGAGCGCGTGGGCTACAAAACCGGCATCGTCATCGGCCTCGTGGTCGCCGCCGTCGGCTGCCTCCTCTTCTACCCGGCGGTCATCTTAAACAAATACGGTCTCTTCCTGTTCGCACTCTTCGTCCTCGCCACCGGGATCGTCCAGCTCCAGGTCGCGGGGAACCCCTTCGTCTCGCACCTCGGACCAAAGGACTCGTCATCCTCCCGGCTCACCATGGTGCAAGCGTTCAATTCCTTCGGGACCTTCCTCGCTCCGTTCTTCGGGGCCTACTTCATCCTGGCGAAGCTTGAAAATTCCGTCGGGTCTAACAGGATCATCTACCCCTACGTGCTCCTCGCCTTCATCCTCGCGGCCCTCGCCCTGCTCTTCCGCACCATCGAGTTCCCGGCCGTGGAAGCGGCCAGGGAGAACAAGAGCTCCGCGGGCCAAATCCTCCGGCAGCCGAACGTCATCCTCGGGATGATCGCCGTCTTCGCCTACGTCGGCGCGGAGGTCTCCATCGGGAGCTTCCTGATCAACTACGTGGTCGAGCTCACCCCGATGCCGAAGACCCAGGCCGCGAACCTCGTGGCGATCTACTGGTGCGGGGCCATGGCGGGGAGATTCATCGGGATCTTCACCCTCAAGGAGTTCGCCCCGGGCCGGGTCCTGAGCGTGCACGGGATGCTGGCGATCGCCCTCATCCTCATCTCGGTGAACTCCAAGGGCCTCATGTCGATCTACAGCATGATCCTCGTCGGGTTCTGCAACTCGATCATGTTCCCCAGCATCTTCACCATCAGCATCCGGAACCTCACGAGCTCGGAGTCCCAGAAGGCCTCCGGGTTACTAACGACGGCGATCATCGGCGGAGCGCTGATCCCGGTCTTCACCGGAATGATCGCCGATAGCCACGGGCTGCGGATCGCGTTCAGCCTGCCGATCTTGTGCTACGGGTACATCACCCTCTTCGGGCTCCGGAACGTTAAAGCACTCGCCAGCGAAAAGGCCTTGCCGATCGATTGCCAACGATATCCTCAACCATGACTTCGATCTGGTGCTCCCCCGGGGCGAGGTTCATGGTGGCGCGGGGCCGGCGGGTGGTGAAGTTCAGGTTGAAGAAGAACTTCCGGCAATTGTAGTTCCCGCAGGTCCCCTCCAGATAGAAATCGTTGATGAAGTCCTTGTCGTTGGTTCCCGACGGGAGGGTGTCGAAGCGCCAGACGATCACCTCCGGGCCGTTGTCCAGGCGGTAGGAGATCTGATGCGGCGGCAGGATGAAGGTCCGGTGGAGGACCAGGTCGCTCGCGTCCACAAAGATCGAGTGCGGACCTGAGACCTGCTGGCCCTGGATCGGCCTATGGTTCTTCGCGATCCCGATTTGATTGATGACTGGGGCGACCGTGTCCGGCAGAGGCATCATCAGGAGGAACGGGTTGACGTAGCGCTTGTCCTTCCCGACCACCAGGAGGTGCAGGTGGTGGTAGACCTCGCCGTGGGTGGTGACGGGCCACCGGACGACGTTTCCGAGGTACGTTCCGACGGCGATCTTCGCTCCCTGCGCGTAGGCGGCCTGGATCTCGGCGGGGATCGAAGCCTTGGCGACGTGGTGGTACTTCCAGACGAAGCCCTGGTCGTCGAGGATGGCGATCTCCCAGTAGAGGGGGTTCCCCGGGACGTAGTTCTCGACGTTCACGACCTTCCCGCCGGCGGCGGCGTAGATCGGCTGGTCGGGCTTCGAGCGGATGTCGAGGCCATCGTGCCAGTACGGTTCCCCGGAGTAGTTCTGGTAGGACTGCATGTTATGGCCGATGGAGAGGAGCTCGAAGGGCCAGGGGTGGGCGAGCTGGGTCTCGAGGACCCCGGTGGCCAGCTCGTTGGCCTTGGTCACGGTGAGGTTCACGTGCGCGAAGGCCGTCGACGCCAGCATCAGAAACACGAAGAGAAATTTCATCTGGTCCTCACTTCAAGAAATCTTCGTAGACCTCTTTGGGAATGGTGCTCGAGAGCTGGATCCCGACCTTGAGCTGCTTCACCTTGCGGCTCATGTACTTGGAGGGGATCTCGTTGGTGATATACATTACTTCGGCCAGGATGGGCAATGCCAAAGGCTCGTCCTTCATGCTGGTGATCCAGAGAATTCTGTTGTTCTTGAAGTAGGATCGGTTAACTTCCGAAATCAGGAGGCCCATCCCGTAGAGGGTGATGTCGATGATCCGGACCCGGAGCTCGTTCCCGGTGTCCTTCTGCATCCGGACCACGGAGGGCCTGAGGCTCACGACCTTCTCGACGTTCGGCGGGAACTCGAAGCGCGGCCGGGAGCGGAGCTCCTCGGTCTTGATCTCCTCCGGAAAGGCGAAGTGGATGGACTTCTGACCCTGGCGGTACTCGATGACCTTGAAGACGGTGGAGCGGTAGCCGAGCTTCACGTAGAGCGGGAGCTGGGGATCGAGGATGAACCTCTTGGTGTCGAAGGTCAGCACCACTTCCCGGTTCACGAAGTCGATCTCGAGGTTCAGGATGGGGACGACACTCCGGCCAACGGCGTGGGTCTGCCACATCATGTTCTCCTGCTCCGAAGTGGCCTTCTGGAGGATGCGCAGGATTTCCCGGTACTCGATGCTTGAGCGATAGCCTTCAAGGATGAACATTCAATAAGTTTGCTAAACAAGGGTGAGTTTGACAATCATGTAATGGACTGAGCTATTTTGTCGACTACTGATGACACAGGGGCACTGTCTTGCCCTGACAGCCGAGGGCCTTGATGACCTCGGGGTTTCTACCGAACACGTCCAGCCGCTTCCGGCTGAAGCTCTGGGGAAGCTTATTCAAGCAGAGGAAGGGCGCCAGGACTTTGCGAAGGCTCTGGTAGGTATCGACGTGGGTGCGGCCCTTGAACCGATCCAGGATCAGATGGATACCACCGACATCGGCGCTGAGCTCTTTGAGAGAAAGTGCGGCTTCGGAGAGGGGAAAGGTGTAGCTCTTTTTGATGCAGGCCGGGAATTGCCCGTAGAGTTGAGGCTTCTGGGTCACGTCCACGATGTGGGTGAGCTCATGGCCCAGGACGAAAGTTAGGACGTCCAAAAGCTGGGTCAGGTCATTCGAGTTCTGATGGGCGCTGAGGATCACGGCCGGGCAGTAGATCACGAGCTTGTCTCCGAGGCCAGGGACGATGGGTGCTTTGGTGATGAAGTTGACGTTGTCGAGCTTGAAGGCATTGTAGCTGAAGACGGCCGGGCCGTTTTCCTTGTTGCAGGTGGAGACGAACATCTTGGTGTAGAACTTGATGAAGTTCTCGGCCTCGCCGTCTTTCCAGAGGGCAGTAAGGAGTTCACCCAGGGAGAGGATGGAAGCCTTCGCGACGGCAGCTCTCACGAGTCCTTTCTCCTCCGGGGTTCCGGGCCAGACTTCGGGAAGCCGGGTGAGGAGCTTGTCCAGGTCGGCCTTGAGCTTGCCCGTCGTCGTTCCGATCCGGTTCAGGAGTTCGCCTTCGAGCCTGCTCACGTACTCCACGGCGTACCGATCCTTCACCCCACCGACCAGCGGAACGTTCCGAGCGACGAGTTCCGCCTTCATCTTGAGGAAAGTCGGGTCGTCTTCGAAGGAGTAGAACTTAATGCCGGCCTGGCCTTGGCAGAAAGCTGTTCCCAGGCCGTCGCAGCGGAGATCGTAGCCGGTATCCTGGGTGGGAGAGGTTAACGGGGTCGCCGCCACCGATTCGGAGAGACCGAGGGAATCCCCGAAGGCGGCTTCGATGGTGACGGATTCTGCGAGGGAGCTTTGGACGTGCAGAGTTATAAAGATGGCGAGGAAGAATCTCATGGTTCCGTATCGTCATCCCGTCGGAAGAGCATAAGGTCGAGGTACCCAACTCCTTTAGTCACCTACTCCCGGGTATGCATTTCATTCCAGGCCATATAAAATCAATCCTGAGGAAACCAAGGTGCTAAATGAAAATCTCATCCCTACTCGTCGCTTCGGTCCTGAGCTACGGCTGTGTCGCAAAGAAGATCGCCGTCACCAACGCCGACTCCCTCATCAACCATCAGATCCAGAAGAAGGTCAACCTGAGCTCCAAGCAGAGCGAGCTCATGAAGAAGGACGTCTCGGCCTTCCTAAACGGTGCCAAGCCCCAGGCCACGGAGCTCATCGGCCTCATCAAGGGCATCGACCTCGAAGACCCGCAACGGGTCGCGGGGGTCTACGCGGACCTCGAAGGTTTCTACAAGCGGCTGGTGGATGCCTTCATCGCCAACGTCATCTCCAAGCACCTCGCGGAGCTCGATTCCAACCAGCAGAAGGCCCTGTACGAGACGATGGCAAAGGACAATAAGAAGTACCTCGCGAAGACCAGCGAGCAGCGCAAGGAAGGGTTCGAGAAGCAGTTTAACTACTTCTTCGGGAAGACGGAGAAGAAGCAGGAAGAGGTCATCGACTCCTACCAGCCCTACCTCGCGGAACGCTCGAAGCTGCGGGTCGAGAGACGGGTTCGGCTAGAGGCAGAGTTCCGGCGGATCTATTCGGAGAAGGACACCTTGGACGGGCGGGCGGCGAAGCTCCTCGGGGCGATGAGACAGTTCCAGGCGTCGGGCCACGAGGGGACGAGGATCCTGGAGATCATCCAGAAGATCTTCCCGACCCTCTCTTCGGAGCAGAAGGCGTCGTTTAAGAAGAATGCCAAGGAGCTCGTCGAACTCCTTGAGCATTTTATTAAAACAAAGTATTAGGCGGCCTTCTTCTCGGGCTTCAGGATCTTGATCTTCTGCTTGAGGTTCAGCATCCCCTTCCACGGATCCGACTTCCGGGCCTTGATCTTCTTCAGCGCCTTGTCCATGGTAAAGTCCTGCGGTCCCTTGATCTTCTTGAGCTCGCTCCACTCCACCGGCATGGCGATGGCACTCGTCGGCTTGGCCCGCAGCGAGTACGGGACGACCGCGGTGGCGCCGTAGCCGTTCCGGAGGTAGTCCACGAAGATCTTCTTGTTCCGGAGCTTCTTGGACATGTTCGAGACGTAGAGCTCGGGCTTCCGGCGCTCGAGCTCCCGGGCGAGGCTCTGGGAGAAGGACTTGACCTGGTCCCAGGTGTAGATGGGCGCGATCGGGATGTGCACGTGGAGCCCCTTCCCGCCGGTGAACTTCACGAAGCTCTTGAGCCCGAGGTCGTCGAGCATCTCCCGGAGCTCGAAGGCGCTCGCCACCACCGTCTTCCACTCCACCCCGGGGCCGGGGTCGAAGTCCATGACGATCTGGTCCGGGCGCAGGTAGCTGTCCTTGTGGCAGTTCCAGGCGTGGAGCTCGAAGGCGTTCATCTGGACGAGCTCCATCAACCCCTCCAGCGAATCGATGGTGATGTAGATCCCCTCCCCCTTCTCTTCCTTCACCGGGAAGGTGTGGAAGGACTCGGGCGCGTGGGCGCCGACGTGCTTCTGGAAGAAGCAGGCCTCGTCGGAGCCGTTGGGGCATCTCACCAGTGACAGGGGCCTGTCGGCGAGGTACGGGATCATGACCTTCGAGATCGCCTTGTAGAAGTCCGCGACGTCCTGCTTGGTCTTGCCCTCGGCCTTGAAGAGGACCTTCTCCGGAGAGGAGATGACCTTTTCTCCGGGTGCCGCTTTCTTCGAAGTCTTCTTGGCCGGAGCCTTCTTCCTCACTGCTTTCTTGTTCATGTCCTTCGCTTTCTCCATGTGGATTTCCTCCGCTGGTTTGTCTTCCCGCATCCCCTGGAACACCGGGATCCGGAGGATTCCGTCGGAGGTGATCTGCGAGAATGAGACCTCGCAGACCTTCACCGGTTTCACCCAGTGGATCCCCCGTTCCCTCGGAGCGTTCTTCGTTATCGGGGACTGCTTCGTCTCAAGCGGGGTGAGGGTCTTCTTCATGTCCCGGAGGGAGGCGTTGTTGAAGCCGGTTCCGACCTTCCCGGCGTAGCGGAGCTCACCGTCCTCGAAGACGCTCAGAAGGAGCGCGCCGATTCCGGTCCGGCCGCCCTTGGGGTCGGTCCACCCGGCGATCACGAACTCCTGCCGCGAGGTGCACTTGGTCTTCACCCAGTAGTCGTTCCTCCCGGAGACGTAGGGGGCGTCGGCGAGCTTCGAGACGATGCCCTCGAGCTTGTACTGGCAGGACGCCTGGAAGAAGTCGTTTCCGTTCTCCACGAAGTGGTCACTGTAGGCCAGGTGCTTGCCGGCCTTCTTCAAGAGCCCCTGGAGGATCTCCTTCCGCTCCAGCAGCGGCAGGTGGCGGAGGTCCCGGCCATTGAGGTAGAGGACGTCGAAGAGGTAGTAGCGGAGGTGGTCGTCGTTCTTTGCCTTGATGGAATTCTGGAGCTTCTGGAAGTCACTCTTGCCCTCCGCGTCCGTGGCGATGATCTCGCCGTCGAAGACGGCGTTTGTGATCGGCAGCTCGTTCAGGGCGTTGACGATGTGGGGGAAGGAGTTACTCCAGTCCAGCGCCTTCCGCGTGAGGAGGGTGGCGACGGAGTTCTTCACCTGCCCCTGCATCCGGTAGCCGTCGTACTTCATCTCGTGGACCCAGTTCCGGGCCTCGCTCGGGACCGCGGTCACGAGCCGCGGGAGCTGGGGGGCGATGAAGCCGGGCCACTTGTCCGAGCCGAGGTCGGGGGACTTCTTCGTGCCGAGGGCCCTCTTCGGAGCGACCTTCTTCGAGGCCGCCTTCTTCGCGGCCGCCTTGACCTTCACGTCCCGGTTCACGACTCCGGTGTCCTCGTCGCTTCGTTTAATGAGGAGCCAGTTCTTCTTGTTCTCGTCGTTGCCCTTGTAGTGGGTCCGGACGAGGATGAACTTCCCGTGGAGCTTCTTGCCCTTGATCTCGAACTCGAGGCGGCCCTTGTTCAGGGCCGCCACCGGATCCGCGTCCAGCGGTTCCCAGGTTCCCTTGTCCCAGATGAACACTTCTCCGCCGCCGTACTCGCCCTTGGGGATGGTGCCGTGGAAGTTGGCGTAGTCCATCGGGTGGTCTTCGGTCTGGACCGCGAGCCGCTTGTCCGCCGGATCCAGCGAAGGTCCCTTCGGGACGGCCCAGCTCTTCAGGACCCCTTCGATCTCGAGGCGGAAGTCGTAGTGGAGCCGGGTCGCGTGGTGCTCCTGGACCACGAAGATGGGCTTCGAAGCCTTCTTCCGTTGGAGCTTCCCGCTGGGCTCCTTGGTCTTCGAGAAGTCCCGCTTCTTGTTGTATTCCTTCAGTAGGTCTTTCATGCGTCACCCCTAGCTTGCTTTCCGTTTGGAGGCAGTCTTCTTCGCGGCCTTCTTCTTGTGGGTGGCGTGGGTGCGGCCAGCGCTCGCCTTGTCCTTCTTCTTCCGCTCAAGCGACTGCCGGAGCAGCGGCATGAGGTCGACCACCATGCCGGTGTTACCCTTCTCTTCCTTCGGGAGCTCTCCGTAGTCGATCTCCTGGCCTTCCCCGGCCTCGACC
>SXUH01000228.1 GCA_005791855.1 Bdellovibrionales bacterium | reverse complement strand
TCCGTTTCGGTCCGGGCGTAGGCCAGCTGGTGGAGGAGGTAGGTCTTCCTATCCTCGGAGATTTCCAGGTCCGGAATCTCCCGGAGGAGCTGCCGGCGCAGGTTCGCGGGGTCGTCGGTGGCGGTGGAGACGAGGGTCAGGTAGTTCATGGGTCTTCGAGTAGCAAGGACAGGGCCAGGCTCCTGCCTCAAGAGAGTCCGAGAGTGAGTCTTCGAAAGTTCAGAGAACCTCTTGATGAAAGGTCCTCCAGCTGTCGAAGAGTTAGACACCGGAGGTAACAACTACCAAGGCCTTACCTTCGAGAGATGTGGCCCGCGCTTTGTATTCCTCTGAGGAATACTTATAACTGGAGCGTGCTATGCTGAAGACTTTCGTGATCGTGTTTCTCCTGGCCCTGGTCGCCGGCTGCGGAAAGGATAAGAAGAAGTCGACTTCGAGCATCAGCGAGGTGATGTACGGAACCTGCACCTCCGCTCTCATCCAAGACAACAACCGCATGGCCCTGAAGTGCGAGTACGTCTCGACCCAGTCGCAGAAGGACTCGTGCGTCGCCGCCGTTCAGTACATGATCGACAAGTACCCGACCGTCGACTGCGAGACCTTCGAGAAGGGGACGGAGTTCTCCGTGCACGTCACCCGGTACTATTACGAAGACCTGCTGGCGAAGGCCCAGAGTAAGGCCGTGCCGTAGCGGACCCGACTCTTCCACACAGGTATAAAGTCTTTAAGATTTCTTTCATAACTCCGAGCAGACAGTGTGAGGTTTTATGGAAGCGACCCGATGGACATATTTTCAGTACCGGAGAGGGCACGGGTACCCGCTCTACGTCCGCTTCAAGCAGAGCGAGCTCGACGCGAAGTTCTCCCACCTCCTGAACGAGCTCGGCTTCAACCTCGTCGCCGACTCCGAGTCGAAGAAGATCTCGCTGGTGAAGCCGAACACGAAGGTCCTCACCATCCAGGAGGCGAGCCCGCGGATCCAGCAGACCATCAACGGCTCCGACCTCCTCGACAAGTACGGGAACGAGAGCCTCTCCCTCATGAACGGCGTCCCGATCTACACCTACCGGAAGGTCGGGATCATGGCGGTCCCGCGGAACAAGGTCCTCCTGGACCTCGCGATCAACCCGAGCATGTCCCAGACGGAGCAGATGGTGGGGATGCGGGTGATCCTCATCCGCTTCATCGCCCAGTCGCTCTCCGAGCTCGGGATCCTCTGCTACTGGGGAACCATCAAGGACGACACGGTCATCGTGATGAAGCAGTACCAGTCCTTCGGCGAAGCCGTGGTCATCGACTTCGGCAAGAAGATGGTCTTCTCCAACGGCGGCCAGATCCCCATCGGAAACTCCCTGAAGATCATCCGCAAGGACAAGGAGGTCTCCATGGCGAGCCTCATGACCCGCGAGGAGCTCATCAGCTTCCTCAGCGTGAGCACCTGCCTCCTGAGCTTCACCGGCATCAGCTCGGCCATGAAGAAGGCCATCTACGACCTCAGCACGCGGGCCTCCGGGTGCTACGAATCGAGCGCCGGTTCCTTCTAATCCTAGTTGTCTTCACACACATTGTTCTATAAGCTATCAGCCATGACTCAAGAATGGATCGATCCGGTTATCTTCTCCGTGGGCCCCCTCCAGGTCCGATGGTACGGTGCTATGTACGTCGTCGGCTTCCTCGTCGGCGGGATGCTCCTCAAGTACCTCGCCAACAGAAAATTCTGGCTGGCCCCGAAGGAGTCCATCGACCAGTACGTCACCTGGCTCATCTTCGGGATGTTCATCGGCGCGCGCCTCACGTACGTCTTCGTCTACAATTGGGACTACTACTCGCAGAACTTCTCCGACGTCTTCTCCGTGTGGAAGGGTGGCCTCTCGTTCCACGGCGCCGTCGCCGGCATGTGCGTCTCCACCTGGCTCTTCGCGCGGAAGCACGGGCTGCACTTCTTCCACGTCGCCGACTGCATGGCGGTCGCCGGATCTCCGGGCCTCTTCTTCGGGCGGATGGGGAACTTCATCAACGGCGAGCTCTATGGCCGGGTCACCGATTCCTGGGCCGGGGTCGTCTTCCCGGGAGGCGGGCCCTTCCCGCGGCACCCGTCGCAGCTCTACGAAGGGGTGCTCGAGGGGATCGTCCTCTTCGTCATCCTCTTCATCCTGCACCGGAGGCAGAAGATCTACGGCGTGACCTGCTCGATCTTCCTCATGGGCTACGGGGCGTTCCGGTTCGTCGTGGAGTTCTTCCGGGAGCCGGACACGCAGCTCGGGTACTACCTGGGGTACTTCACCATGGGCCAGATCCTCTGCCTGGTCATGATCCCGATCTCGCTCGTGATGCTGGCGTACGCGAAGAAGCTCAACCTCCCGTCCGTGGCCTACAGAGAGTGACTCACCGGTAGGCGTCTTTCATCTTTTTGATGAGGGGATCGGCGCTCGGCTCCGCCGGGAAGACGGTGTAGAAGATCGGGAAGCAGGTGATGGTGCAGGCGGCGCTGTACACGTGCCGCAGCGGTTTCTTCTCCCAGGCGTACACGGCCTCTTCGCCGACCTTCCGGTACGTGTCCTGCTTGCCGTGCCGGTTAACGAGGGACTGAAAAAAGACGTCGTGGAGGAAGTAGCTGGGCATCCGAGCGAAGAAATCCAGGACGGCCCCGTCTCTGGCCTGCAGAACCACGGGGAACTTGTAGCGAAGATACGAGACCTGGTACTTCAAGGTTTGGATCCCGTTCTTCTCACCCATCACCTCGGCCTTTCCGTATTTCTTGTCGAGTTCGGCGGTGGGTTTCTCCGGAAAAAAATCGTTCAAGGTATCGAGGCTGAAATCGTAGTTAGGCTTCTCCACCTTGGAGAAAGCAGGGGAGATGACCAGAGAGCAGAGCATTAGGAAAAGTAGCCTTGGCATACTCTCATACTAGCAGAAAAAATCTGCCTTATAATGGTGTCATTTTCTGCATAGTAGATTAAAATAATTGAGTATAGATATTCATTTTTTGATTTAAGTAAAGCATTAAAACTCCGATCAGTTGGGGCTATAAGTGTTTGAAAGAATTGTAAAGCGGCAGTTTTCGCCAGACAATTTTTCCCACGTTGGGTGATATCTTTAAATGGATTATTCTTCAAAGGTGGAACGCTTCTCTACTTTTTGATGCTGAGGATGATAAATGATTAACAAGACGGCTACTTTCTTGCCAATGGCTGCGATTTTTGTGCTGGTCTCAGCATGTTCTACGTTTAAAAAACCGACCGAAGAAAAATACAATCCGACCGTTTCAGAACAAGCAGAATTCTACCGCGTGCAGGAGCAGTTGATCGAAAAGGATCTCCCCAACTGCAAGGGCTGCATCCACGGAAGCTCCCACGAGCAGACCTTCACGGCGCCGCTCAACATCTACGAGATCGAACCGGAAGCCGTCACCGAGCTCGGCCTGGTCAACACGAAGTTCGACATCCCGGTGACCTGGAACAAGCAGGTCTCCATGTGGGTGAAGTTCTTCACCGGCAAGGGCCGCCAGCACTTCATCAACTACACTCAGAGAGCAGGCCGCTACGCTCCGGTGCTCTCGAAGATCATGGCGGACTCGGGCCTTCCCCGGGACCTGATCTACCTCGCCATGGCCGAGTCCGGGTTCCAGAACCACGCCCGCTCCTGGGCGAAGGCCGTGGGCCCGTGGCAGTTCATGCCCGCCACCGGAAGGAAGTTCGGCCTGAACATCGACTGGTACGTCGACGAGCGGAGAGACCCGCTCAAGGCCACCATCGCCGCCGCCAACTACCTCAAGACCCTCCACGGCCTCTTCGGTTCGTGGGAGCTCGCCACAGCCGGGTACAACGCCGGAGAAGGGAAGATGGCCCGGGCCATCCGCATGTACAAGACCAAGGACTTCTGGTCCCTGACCAAGGGCCGCTACCTCAAGGCCGAGACGAAGAACTACGTTCCGAAGATCATGGCCCTCGCCATCATCGGGAAGAACCTCGAGGTCTTCGGCTTCAACGAGATCAAGTTCGAGACCGCCCTCGACTACGAAGAGATCATAGTGAAGGGGAACGCGGACCTCTACGAAGTGGCCGAGGTCCTCGAGCTCGACTTCGAAGAGGTGAAGCGCTACAACCCGGAGATCGTCCGCTGGCAGATCCCGCCGTACTTCGAATCCTACCCCCTCCGCGTTCCGGTCGGAGCGAAGGAAGCCTGGGAAGCCTACCAGGACAAGGACTCGGTGGTGGCCGACAGCTACAAGACCTACGTGACCAACGGGCAGTCATCCCTGCAGCACATCTCGCGGAAGTTCAAGGTTCCGGTGGACGTCCTCGCGTCCCTCAACCCGGACGTCAGCCAGTCGAGGCTCTCCCCAAAGACAGTCGTGTACCTCCCGTTCCGCGAGGACCATTCCATCGAAGCCAGCATGTACTCGGACATCTACGAGAAGCCAACCCGCAAGCTCGCTCGCCGTCGCTCCTACAGCCGGACCATCAGCTCGTACTCCAACCGGGGCCAGCTGATCAAGAGCCCGACGGTGTTCTACACCGTGAAGAAGGGTGACACTCTCTGGAGAGTCGCCCAGCGTACCGGTGTTCCGATGAGCACGATCATCAGAACCAACCACCACATTATTAAGCGGCGCATGATCCTCCCCGGGGATAAGCTCGCCATCCGGTAACCCACCAGCAATACTTTAAAATACCAAAAACCCGCTCGTAAGAGTGGGTTTTTTATTTTAAGATTTCCGGCATGAGTTTTGGAATCCTCAAGCACATCAAGCATCACAAGAGTGAAATGGCGAGCAACGTTCTGCCGAAGCACTACGAGCACGTCATCCTGGGTGAGGACCTGGGAGCTGTGCTGAAGCTCGTGGAGCTCAGGAAAGCTCAGCCCGGGGCATCCGTGAGACTGATCTCGAACCGGCTGCTCAGTAAGGTTACCCTCGTCCAGCAGTACGAGTACGGGGTCTCCCAGATCCGGTCAACGGCCGCGGTCGAGGCGATCTACCGGAAGTTCCACAACGCGAAGATCTCTCCCCAGGCCCGGGACGCCGCCTTCTACAAGGAAGGGAAGTTCCACGATTTCACGGGCCGGGCCAGGTCCATGGAGCTCCAGGAGGGAGAGCACTTCTTCCTCTCGAAGGGGTACACGCTGAAGCTCGCGAGCCTCTTCTCGGAGGAAGACTGGGAGAACCTGGACGAGATCCTCGCGGCCCACTCCGAGATCAAGATCTTCGACGCCATCGAAAAGACCACTCCCGCGGAGCTGGTCGAGAAGAAAGAGTGGCACCTGAGCTTCAAGGACTTCAGCCAGCTGACCTGCGAGTGCCTCTACATCTCCACGTCGCCGAAGAAGTTCCTGAGCTACCTCACGCACAAGGAGCGCCTGACCCCCGAGCTCATCGACGTGTGCACGAGCCTCAAGGTGAAGGGGGGCATCTCCACCACCTGGAAGCTCGACCGGGAATTCTACCCGGAGGAGCGGACCCTCTTCATCCCTCAGAGCATGACCCACGAGTGGGGGCACTTCATCGTCGAGTTCGAAGCCTTCGACCACGCCCTCGGAGAGCAGGTCTGCCACACCCTGTTCCTGATCAACGAAGACGAGCCGCAGTCCGAAGACCTTGCCGCGAAGATCAAGCTCCTGAAGCGGGTCCTCGACCGCGTCTTCCCGGACATCGAAAAGCACATCACCAAAGAGTACATCCGCTTCGACGACGAGATGTTCATCTCCGGGGTCAAGGACGAAGCCATCGAGCAGCTGGCCTTCGACTACCCGTCCCTGAAGTTCCTGGGCCAGATGAGCCCGATGACCGGACCCCAGACCAGCGAGAAGTACCTCTCCCGTGTCCTCCTCAACTAAGTACCAAGCCAATTACTTCATAATCTAAAGGAGATTACAGTGAAATTCGCATTAGCTATCCTCGTCCTCGTTTCCTCCCTCGCGGCCAGCGCCCAGTCTCGGATCATCTCCATCGATGCGTTCGACATGTCCTACACCGGCGGCCTCCTCTTCAAGAATGACAACGCCAAGAAGAGCAACGCCGATTACGAGGAGACCACCTTCCGTCTCAACCTCAACTACGCCCAGAACTTTTCACAGTACGTGGGCCTCATGTGGAAGGCCAAGGCGTACATCAATCGTCAAGATATTGACTACGGCGGTGACAGCTTAGATTCACGCTGGGGTGCGGCGGGAGGATTCCTCTACAACTTCCAGCACGAGAACATCAAAGAGTCTTTCTTCTTCGGTGCGATGGTAGGCCTTGAGAGACAAACTATTGAGCAGGGGAACGACGACGCCTCAGGCTTCAACCTCTTCCTCGACGGAGAAGTCGGGAAGCGGTTTGACCTCGGGAAGTGGTCTCAGGCGAACATCACCTACGCCCCGTCTTTCGGTCTTACCTTTAAGAGATACGGCGGCGACATCCGCGACGACTACTTCCGCTCCGGAACCGAGGTGAAGTTCAACTTCCTTAAGTTCGACATCCTCTTCTAAGAAAATTCCAGGATCTCACGGAAGGGCCGCAGCGCGGCCCTTTTTTTTTTACTCAAAAAATAATATTTGCCAAAAACCGATTCATTGCTCAAACTTTAAGCATTGGACATTTGTTTTTTAATTACAGGGAGTTCTCATGAGAAAACAGCTTACAGTTGTACTTGGACTTGCGGTCCTTTCGACACCAGCTTTCGCGACGAAGGCTCGGCTCCAGGCCTTGGGCGAAGACATCTACGGATCATTCTATGTGAATGACAACCGGAACGTGTTCCTCAACCCGGCCCAGGTCATCAATCACAAAGACCTCGTGACGTTCGAGTGGGGGCAGAACGGAGCCACCGATTCCGTGACCACCCCGAAAGCGGAGGGCGGGATCTACAAGGCCGGCGGGAACCTCGTTTACGGCGTCCACCTGGGTGCCGCGAACAACTTCGCGAACCTCTTCAGAAGCAACACTGGCCTCGTGAACAACGGCGAGGAGAATAACATCGACCTCTTCGTCGGTGGAGACACCGGACTCAAGTGGGGCGTGAACGTCGGCTACGCGAATACGGAGAAGGACGAGACCGCGGCAGACGCTGAAGCGAAGTCCCTCAGAACCCGTCTCGGGGTGATCATGGGAGACACGCAGGTCTACGGGAACATCAACATCGTCAACGAAGCGGAAGGCGTGAACGCCGGCGCCCAGTCGGTTGAATTCGAAGGCAAGCTCGGCTTCGGCGTCGGAGCGATCC
>SXUH01000227.1 GCA_005791855.1 Bdellovibrionales bacterium | reverse complement strand
CTTCTCGTCGAGCTTCTTGAGGTAGTCGATCCGCCGGTTGAGCTCCGTCTTCTTCTCCGGAGCGACCGTGGCCCAGGCGATCTGCTGGGAGATCTGGTCGAGGATCGCGAGGAGGCGCTCCCGGTTGTCGCTGAAGGCGTCGAAGCGCGCGTCCGCGGCGAACTCCGCCGCGAGGATCTGCTCCGTCATGGTGATGGCCCGGAGGAGGTACTCCTCGAAGAGCTGGAGGAGCTTCTCCACTAGGCGCTCTTCGGCGGCGTGTTCTGGGTCTTGAGGTTCTTGATGGCTTCGGTCCAGCCGTCGTAGAGCGTGTTCAGGACCTTCAGGCACCCCTCGAGGTGGGTCTTGTCGATCTTGATGTTCGCCTGCGTGCTCGAGTAGAGGATGTAGTCGTAGAGGGAGGCGAGCTCCTTGGCCACTTCCCCACCCACCTCGAAATCGAGGCTGTTCGAGAGCTCGACGATGATGTCCTGGAGCTTCCCGATGTACTCGCCCTTCTTCGCGAGGTTCTTCGCTTCGATGGCTTCGATGGCCTTCTTACAGTTCTTGATCGCGGCCTGGTAGAGCATCAGGAGGATCTGCTCCTTGCTCGCCGTCTCGACCGATGTCTTCTTGTATGCGCCTAAACCGTAACTCATGCTATCCTCCTGCACGCCCGAAAGCGGAACTTGGTGTCGCTCTTATTCTAGCCTAATTGTTGGACGGGGTTAACGGCCCCCTGCAACCCGGCAAGTCCGGCCCCCTGGCCTCGGATCTTTGACATGGTTTCCTCTAACCGGGAAAATTTTGCCTTGAGGATCTCCTCTTTCTGCTCGATGGCCCGCTGCCGGTTGGCGATCTGCCGGTCGATCTGCCGGACCTGGCTCTGGAGCCCGCCCTTCCGCGTGGTGAGGACGCCGGAGGGCTGCCCGAGGAGCGTCTTCGCGGTTTCGTCAAGGACGTCGATGAACCCGTCGGTCTTGCCGCCGCCGGGGATGAACTTCCCGTTCAGGGCCTGGGAGACCATCTTGTAGTCCTTGGCCAGCGCCGCCTCCATCTTCGCCTGGTCGAACTTCAGGAGCCCGTCGCGCTGGAAGGTCACGCCAAGGTCCCCGATCCGCACGGGGCCCGCGTCCGTCTGGAACGTCGTGAACACGGCCGTCCGGATCCGGCTCTCGATGGTCGTCAGCGAGAGGTCGCCGCCGAGGGTCCGGGAGGTGTCGGTCTTCTCGTCGAGGGTGTTCTGGTCCTTGATGAACTTCAGGACGGCGTTGATGTTGTCGATGAGGGTGTTGATCTTCCCGCCGATCTTCTCGACGTCTTCGGAGATCTCGATGCTGATCTCCTCGCCGGGCTTCGCCTTCTTCAGGTCGATGGTCACCCCGGGGATGAGGTCCGTGACCTGGTTCGACGGCACTTCGATCTCGAAGCCGTCGAGCTTCACCTTCGCGTCCTGGGCCTGGCGCTCGCCCTCGAAGTACAGGTCCACCTCGCCGTCGACGAGGTAGAGGTAGGGGAACTCGGCCTTGTTCCCGTCGCCGGTCTCGGACATGGAGATGATGAGCTTCCAGCGCGCGTCCTCCCCGGAGCCGTCGTCGACGACGTTGGCCTTCATCCCGAGCTCCGGGTCGCCGTTGATGAGCTTCGCGATCCCGGCGAGGGAGGAGTGGGCCTCGTCGACGTAGATCTCCTTCTCCTCGCCGTCGGGCATGACGGCGCGGATGTAGCCCACGCCGA
Source organism: Bdellovibrionales bacterium (assembly GCA_005791855.1). Taxonomy (GTDB): domain Bacteria; phylum Bdellovibrionota; class Bacteriovoracia; order Bacteriovoracales; family Bacteriovoracaceae; genus Peredibacter. The sequence goes on along the minus strand of SXUH01000227.1, from coordinate 2,449 downwards.
GGTAGGTCTTGTCCTTGTCCTCGACGCCGTTGCTGATGGCGGAGGACTTCTGCGCGAGCTGGAGGACCTCGAGGGAGTACTTCCCGGTGTCGGCGATGTTCTTGTCGGCGTTCACGGTGACGGACTTGTTCCCGCCGGTGTTGATGGAGAGTTCGCGGAGGCTCCGGGCGTTCTTGTTCTTCAGGACCTCGCCGCGCATGTTCTCGACGAGGGTCGTGAGCTGGGTCACGAGGGCCTTCTTGTCTTCGATCTTCCCCTTCCGGACTTCCATCTGCTGGATGGGAATCTTCTCCGCTTCGACGATCTGCTTGACGATGTCTTTGGGGAGCCCTGAATTGATCGAGCCGAAAGCGATTCCCAAAAACTTCCTCCGTGAATTCCTTGGTTCTACTCGAGGGACGGGCCCCAGAATATCTGCTTAAGGTTAGCACGGGACATAACAGATGCAAGTGGGTAGAAAGTGAGCTAGGATGAAAGGAAAAAAGAGAGGATGGGGAACAACTCCATCGCTCTCTTTTTCTAGTCTTGGGTGGGAGGATAAGTCCCACCACTCTTGTCGGGTAATATGGATAAAACTTTAGCGCCGAACTCAACTATCGTCTGGGAAAAATCAAAGTTCTTTGTAAATCGCCTACTTATCTACTTCTCCTTCCTCCTCCTCCCGGTGTGGATCCAGAAGACCCAGACCCTGAGCCTCTTCATGCAGTCGATGCTGATGTTCGCCTACCTGCTCTTCATGTCGGGCCAGTGGTACCTCCTCGGGAAGGAGATCGACCACCGGCTGAAGATCTACTTCCGGGCGAACTCCACCATCGACCGGATCCTCTACCGCGTGGTCATCGGCAACGCCGCCATGATGGTGCTCTTCAACCTCCTGGCCTTCATCCCCGACTCCGTCGTCCGCCACTTCTTCTGGGGCTTCTTCGTGGTCGTGGGCCTCTTCTACTCCTGGCCCACGCGCGGGAAGATCATCGAGGAGTCCGTGTCGACCCAGTTCACCGAGTACAAGTACCTCGACGCCTTCGAGAAGACCGCCCTCTTCCTCACCTTCGCGATGTTCTTCGTGAGCATGCCGAACTTCCCGTTCCTGAGCAACCTCGAGACCTACAAGCTCCTCGTGGACCCGGAGGAGAAGATGAACGCGCAGCTCTGGAACTACCTGCACATGAACTTCTACCCGTTCCGCCGGTTCCCGCACCTGGTGAACCTCGGCTGGAACATGTACCTCTACTTCGTGAGCTTCGGCCTCTACCTCCTGGCCTTCTACGGGATCCTCCGCTTCTTCATCTCCCGCCGGCTCTCGATCCTGGGCCTCTTCGCCCTGGTGTCGACCTGGTCGTTCTCGCTGTTCCTGAAGAAGGACCTCTACTCCTGCGCCACGACGACCTTCTCCGTCCTCTGGGTCTGGTCGATCCTCTGGTGCATCAAGAGCTCCACCTACCGCTCGGGCCTCATGTACGGCCTCCTCTGCTACTGGGGAGTAGTCCTGAACTACAACTTCATCTTCCTCTTCCCCGTGGGCCTCGGCTTCCTCTACTTCTCCTTCCTGAAGGAGAGCACGGACTGGTACCGCTCGCAGTTCGTGAAGTACACGTCCCTCGGCATGTTCCTCATCCTGGTGACCCTCATCACCCACATCGACCTGCGCTTCTTCGAGGACTCGCTGACCCTCCGGCGGCTCTGGAAGTACCTCCTGGTGGTGCTGAACCGGAAGGCGTTCTACGCCCTCTCCGTCGTGGGACTTATCTCGCTCGTCATAATGTTATGCCGCCCGAAGCTCCGGATCCTCAGCACGCTCACCATCGACTTCGTGCGATTACGGGAGCTAACCATTTTGATCGTGAGTCTCTTCGGTTTAAGTTTAGTCGCGGAGAAGGACCTGACCCAGGGCTTCGGGATCCTCTGGTTCATCGTCTTCCTCTGTATCCTGCCACTTGAGTGGATCTTCCAGACCATCTCCCGGCTCCGGTCGCGGCGGAACTTCATCTACATGATCTACGTCATCCTCTGCCTCCTCGACTCGCACTTCGAGGGCCGGGTGCGGATCCTCTACAGTTTCTACAAGACCCCGGTGGACATAGTTGATTTGATCAATCGTCAAAAATAAATCGAGAATTCTTTTGCAGCCGGTCCCGGAAAATTGCTACAATTGTCGGAAGACAAAGAGAATGGTCTCTTTATCGGTTTTCAAGGAGGCATTTTGTACAAAGCACCCTTAACCGCTACTGTTTTCAAAGACTTTTCATCTTGCTACCACCACCTGGCATCCTCGACCCTTCCGACACACATTGAAGAACCCTTCGTCTACGTGGATGCGAGAGGCGTGAAGCTCGTGACCAATGTCATGGACGAAATGGAGAGTTCGCCGGACGGTGTCTTCGCTCTTTCCGTTGCCCAGGACGGTTGGGTTGAGATGCTGGCACTGTACGAAGCAAGTTAAAACGTTTGG
>SXUH01000226.1 GCA_005791855.1 Bdellovibrionales bacterium | reverse complement strand
CCAGGGGATGTGCCAGAAGGTGATGACGGTGGCCCGGGGAAGTTTCTCCCGGATGAGCTTCGGCGCGAGGGCGAAGTGGTAGTCCTGGATGAGGATCACCGGGTTCTCCGTGTGGGCTTCCTCTACCACGGCGGCCGCGAACTTCTCGTTCACCCGCCGGTACTGGGCCCAGTCGGAGGTGCGGAACGTGGGTCTGGTGTGGGAGATGTGGCACAGGGGCCAGAGGCCCTCGTTGGAGAACCCGTAGTAGTACCCCGCCTCTTCCTCCTTCGAGAGCCAGACCCGCCGGATCCGGTAGGCTGGATTCTCCGGCGGCACGAGTACGCGGTCTTTCTTATCAACGAACTCCCGGTCCGCGTTCCCGCTCCCGTGGGCCACCCAGGTTCCGGAACAAGCCCGCATGATGGGCTCCAGCGCGGTGACGAGGCCACTGGCCGGGACCTGGACCTCGACCTTCCCGTCCCTGCGGGAGTGGATGTACGGCTCGCGGTTCGACAGGATGAGGATCTCGTCTCCCAGGAGTTCCTTGTTCAGGATCTCCTTGAGGGTGGCCGCGGACCAGGAGATCTGCGACTCGTCTCTGATCTTCCGCTCCCGCTCGAGGTCCCGCACGAGCTGCCGGAGCTCCTTCGCGATGGGCCTGATCTCCGGCGTCGGCGTGAAGGACATGAGGCTGAAGATCCCGTCTCCCTTGATGAGCGAGCGCAGGCTCGAGATCCAGCCCCGCCAGCTCAGCTGGACGATGAGGACCGTGATGAAGGAGATGACCAGGGCGAGGGCGAGGAAGAAGACGAGGATGTAGTTGCGGGTCGAGTCCGACCGCCGCTGGACGAAGCTCAGGTCGTGGACGACGATGAGCTTCCCGGGGACGTCCCTCACCGCCGAAGGAAGCTGGGAGACGTGCACCGGTCCCTGGACGAGCTTCACGATGCTCTCCTTCCGGTCCCCGCAGGTGAGGCCGTCGGGGAAGTGGGAAGTCTTGTGGACGACCGCGCCCTCCTCGGAGCAGTAGCCGACGGCGAGGAGCCGCTCGTCCTTGGTGTACTCTTCGAAGATTCTCGAGACGGCCGCGGGAGCGTGGTCCTCGGGGAGGTTCCGGAGGGTCCCGTTGACCGACCGGCCTATGAGCTCGGCTCTGAGATCGAGGTCCCGCCGGAACCACTGGAGCATGAGGTTGTCGACAACGGGGACGAGGAGGTAGGCCACGAGACTGAGCACGAAGATCAGCGGGAGGATGAACCGTAATGAGAGTTTCATAGGACTCATTATAGGGATTTCATAGAAATAAACAATGGCTATATCGAGTTCACTGTTATAGCTTTTACCTATATGATAAATTTGAATCTTCTATACTCCTTCTTCGTCTGCGCCGAACACCTCAATATCTCGAAAGCCGCGAAGATCCTCGGGATCAGCCAACCATCCCTGAGCATGCAGATCCGGAACCTCGAGGACCAGTTAGGCGCATCTCTCTTCCTCAGGAATGGGAAGTCGATCAGCCTGACTGCGAAGGGCCGGGACCTCCTTGCGACGTCCCCCGCTTACTACGACCTCACCCACGAGGTCTCCAAGCTCTCGGAGACGCAGACCGGGGAGGACCCCGCCGGCGCCCTCCGGATCCTCGTGACCCAGGAAGTGGAGCGGCCCTTCGTCGCCGAGGTGGTCGCGAAGCTCGCCAAGCGCGAGCGGAAGAAGATGGCGATCCTCGCGAGCACCACCGAGGAGGCCCTGAGCAAGACGGAGAACAACGAGACCGACATCCTCCTCTCCCACGAGAAGGTGGACTCCTCCTGGTCCCACGTGAAGGTCGACTTCCCGGTCTTCTTCGCGACCTCGCTGCGGCCCCTCTCCTCTCCCATCTTCGACGATCCGTCGAACATCGCGAAGATCCTCGACTACTACGGAGAGGACCTCATCATCCCGACCCGGGATACGAAGCTCGGCCAGGAGTTCCTGACCTTCCGTCGGAAGCACAAGCTGGTCTACGACGTGATCATGGAGACGAACATCGCCTCCTGCCTCGTCCGCTTCGTCGCGAGCGGCGCGGGCGGGACCTTCCTCCCGCTTCCCTACGTCAAGTCCTCCCTCTACCAGAACCACATCCAGCTCATCGGCCCTCGGCAAGGGTACTGGAGCCATTCGATCTTCATCTACGCGAACATCTCCAGGCGCGAGCTCGAAACCCATCCTCTGGTGAAGCACATCCGGACCTACGGAGCACTCTAGGCGCCCGGGTAGGTCACTTTCTTTCCGGAGACCCGGGCGAAGGGAATCAGCTTATGAGGCTTGGCGACCTTCTCACTGAAGAGGTCCACCACTTCAAACCCCTGGGCCAGGAGGGCGTCTCCCACTAGAGACCGGTGGCACCGCCAGGGAACCGCCTCCGAGCACATGATCACCACCCGCTCCTTCTTCGCGAGGTCCACGAGCTCCCGCAGGGCGGCCCGGAACTCCGGCGTGGCCATGTGATCGGCGTACCCGCGGAACTGGGGACTCCTCCAGCCGGCGTTCGACTGCGAAGTCTTATCCGGCCGTCGCCGGCCTCCCAGGTCCTCCAGGTGGGTGTACTCGATCTGGTTGCGCCGGAGGTTCTGCCGGAGCCTCGCCTTCCCGAACTGGGGACAGTGCCGGGATCCCGGGTAGTGGCGGATGTCCACGAGCTTTTCGATGCCGAAGGCCCTCAGGACCTTCATGAACTCTCTGGTGGTTCGGTTGGAATGGCCTACGGTGTAGATGACTTTCTTCTTTTTCATGATTTAATTCTAATTTGTCTTTCCGCAGCATTGTATTTAATAAATCCTTTTTATTCATTTTAAACTACAATCTCGCAATGGATTCTCACAGACCGATTCGCTACGTGTACTCCATAGTTTTCACCGCCATCGGTGTGGTCGTGCAGTTCTACCTCATCTCCTACATCGATACCTATTTCACGGGTCTGCTCTACCCCGCGACCTTCCTCGTGGCCTGGTACCTGGGCTTTGGCCCGGCGATGCTCTCCATCGTCGTCTCCTTCTTCGCCGCGAACTACTTTTTCTTCGAGCCCTACTATTCCCTGGCCCTGGGAAGCCACGCGGATCTGATCCGTCTCTCAATGTACGCCCTCACCTCGACCATGACTTCCTGGATGGTGGCCCGGGGCCGGCGCTCGCTCCGGAGCGAGACGAGGAACCTCAGCACCTTCACCGAAACGCAGAGGCGGTTCAAGCGCTCCACCAGCGCCATCAACCTCGGCATCTGGTACTGCGACCTCCCCTTCGACGAACTCATCTGGGACGACCACGTGAAGGAACATTTCTGGCTTCCAACCGACGCGAGGGTCACCATCGACACCTTCTACGAACGCATCCACCCCGAGGACCGGGAGCGGACCAGGAAGGCCATCGAGCATTCCATCGCGACCAGTGCCCCCTACGACATCGTCTACCGCACGACCAACCCGAAGGACCCCCAGCAAGTGAAGCACGTCCGTGCCATCGGTTGGACCGACTACGACGAGCTGGGAAAGCCGATCCGCTTCGACGGCATCACCCTCGACCAGACGAAGATGGTGCAGACCTCGGCCGACCTCAAGGAATCCCTCGAAGTGGTCGAGACCATCAACCGCGTCGGCTCGAACCTGAGCGCGGAGCTCGACCAGAAGAAGCTCGTCCAGCTGGTGACGGACGCGGCCACCCAGCTCTCCCGGGCCCAGTTCGGGGCTTTCTTCTACAACCTCGTCAACGAGAAGGGCGAATCCTATACCCTCTACACCGTCTCCGGCGTCCCCATCGAGAAGTTCAACCGGTTCCCGATGCCGAGGAACACGGCGGTCTTCGCACCGACCTTCGCCGGAGACGGCATCATCCTCAGCGACGACATCACCAAGGACCCGAGGTACGGGAAGAACGAACCCTACTTCGGAAAACCCGAGGGCCATCT
>SXUH01000225.1 GCA_005791855.1 Bdellovibrionales bacterium | reverse complement strand
CGTGTTCTGGAGTAATGCCAAGTTGGCCTAAAAGTAATTATAAAATTACGAGGGGTTCGTATTTATTAATTGCTTTTCTTATCAATAGACGTCCAAAAATTTCTCGGCGGACGGAGACGGGAAGGTAGCGGGTAGGTTTCGATGAGATAGGCTTAGTGGTCTGTGTGGTTTGAACCTTGAGTTCGATCTCTCTGAGCTTCTCGTCGATTAAAGCTTCCAGGATCTCGGCTTCGTGCATCTCTCCCAGGCAGCTTGGAGTTTTTTGATCTTCTCTTGGAGTTTGATGTTTATGGTGATCTTCTTGTCTTTCGGTTCCTGAGGTTTGAACTCTTGTTTAAGCTTTCTATTGCTAAGATCTTCTGCTTTCTTGAGTGCCTCCGCAACCTTCGCTGGATCTTTCTGGATCCCATTATCTTGGATGAACCCTTGCAGTAAGGAAGCATTAGACAGGGAGAGCTGACCATCTTCAATCTTCTCTGCAGCGGCTGGGACAGCCTTCAGTAGTCTCATCGCCTGGATCCTGGTCCAGGCTTCGCTTTCCGAATACCCAAGCTCAGCGACAATGTATTTAGAGAGAGTCGAATGACCATAGTCTACAAAGAGCTTTCGTCTTGAGAATTCCTGCAGATGTTTCAACAGATTCACCGTGGCTGCCTTCTCGGCTTTCGATGCTCGGATGGTTTCGCAATGGAGGATCTTGTCGTTGTAGCTTTGAATATTCATGTTTTCTTCCTGTGGTTAGAATTTTAAAGTAATCTACCACAGGTTTTAGATGCAAATTCTTCGCTCGAGGATAGGCGAGGAGGCATTCTTGATCTGAGGACGAGTCCGATGCCAGACGAACTCTAGTATCCTTACCTGGGTCAAAATATTGAGCGAGGGGATTAGTTTACCGGATGCTTGGAAGAGTAGTTGAGTGCTCAAGAAGACGTCAGTTTTCAGAAGAAACAAATTATGTTCACCACCACAAAATATTTCAGAATTGAATTTTTGGACGTCCAAAATCTCCGAGCTAACTTGTGGTCTCTCCGAAGGGAAACGCCTTCCCAACACCACGACCAGGCCCCGGTCCCCCTAGAAGTCCAGCACGAACGTCACCGGCCCGTCGTTCACCAGCGCGACCTTCATGAAGGCCCCGAAGGTCCCTTCCTTCACCGTGAAGCCGCGGTTCCGGAGCTCCCGGTTGAAGAGGGCGTACTTGAGGCGGGCTTCCTTCGGCGCCATGGACTTCTCGAAGCTCGGGCGGTGGCCGCCGGTGCCGTCCCAGCTCAGGGTGAACTGGCTCACGGAGAGGATCTCGCCCTTCACGGCGCCGATGTCGAGGTTGAGCTTCCCGTCGGCGTCGTCGAAGATGCGCAGGCGCACGAGCTTGTCGATGGCGCGGAGGAGAGTTTCCTCGTCGTCCTGCTGTTCGAAGCAGACCAGGAGGAGCATGCCGGAGCCGATCGCGCCGACCACCTCCGCCTCCACATTCACCGAGGCTTCCTGGACGCGCTGGACGACGACCTTCACGGGGTCCTCTTCGGGCTCACGTGGAGCCGGAAGGCGTCGGTGATGGACTTCTGCACACAGGCAAGGAGCTCCTGGTAGGTGACCTTGAACTGCGAGGTGGCGTCGATGATCTCCTTCAGGTCCGCGAGGGCCGGGACGTGGACGGCCCGGAGGAGCTTGGAGATCGGAACGTTGGTGGCGTGGCTCAGGATGAAGTGGACGAAGAGCACCATGGCCTCTTCCGTGTGGAGACGCACGATGGTCCGGGTGCCGGAGATGAGCTCGAGGCTGTGGAGCTTGAGCTCGCCCTCGTGGGAGGTGCGCATCTGGCAGTCGGTCAGGGGCTCGTGGATGTCGCTCGCGGTGGTGCCCTCCACGAACTCGAGGAAGACGTCCGCGTTCTCCGGGTAGAGCGGCGCGGTCGGTTTCTGCAGCAGCCGCGCCTGGATCGCGGGGTTGTTGAAGCTCACCTTGTGGCCGAAGCGGGAGTCGTCCATCTTCCAGATGAGGGACTGGAGGGTCCGCTCGAGGTTGGAGAACCGGGTGAGGATCTGGCAGGCGTAGCGCGGGAAGAGTTCGCGGGTGATCTGGTCGATGTGCTTGAAGGTCTTGATGACCTCCCGGGGAGACGCCTCGAGGAGGCCCTGCTCGGAGACGTCCAGGAGGTTGAAGGCGCTCAGGAGGTGCGCGGGCAGGGACTCGGTCTCCATCAGCACCTTCGGCACCAGGAACTTACTCAGGCTGCCCTTCACGTGGTGCGGGCCGCTGGTGAAGGTGAGGTTGGTGACCTGCTTCCCGACGGGGGTCAGGAAGTAGTTCCGGAGGATGTTCGGGTTGAGGCCCTGGACCTTCGGCAGGAGCTGGAAGTAGCTGCACTGGGTTTCTCCGTAGTCCGAGTGGATCGACCGGAAGGTGTCCATCGGATGGAGCTCGAGGGCCACGTCGCTCCGGCGGAAGTCCACCACCAGGAAGTAGGAGACGTCGCGCCTGAGGCCCAAATTCAGGGCGTTCTCCGGCACCCAGGCCTTCTCCTCCGAGACCAGGGACTTGATCTCGAAGATCGTGTCCAGCGGGACGCAGCTCTGGAGCAGGCCCTTGAAGTAGGCCGGGTGGGTGATCCGGTTCGCGTCGTCGCTGGCCGAGTGGATCAGCATTCCGTTGACCACGGCTTCCTGGAAGAACTCGATCTTGAAGTCCTCGTGCTCCACGTGGGCCATGGGCGGGATCTCCACCAGGTTATTGAGGTAGAAGGACCGGAGGTTATCGGTGATGGAGGAGAACTTCTGGAAGTTCTCCAGTTCGCCGGAGACGCGGAAGTAGGAGCAGAGCTGCTTCTCCGGGTCGGCGGCCTGCTTCTTCCGGAAGACGTAGATGAACGAACCGATCTCGCCCTTGCCCTTGACGGCTTCGAGGTCGAAGATGGCTTCGGTCTTGAGCTCGCTCAGGATCGGCTCGAGCCGCTCCCGCAGCGACGGGACGAAGAGCTTCTTGGACGAGAGCACGAAGAGGAAGGCGCCCTGCTTGAGGTACTTCACCTGCTCGTGGATCTGGTTCATGAGGAAGTGCTGCGGGTTGCTCTTCGGGATGTTGCAGAGGTTCAGCACCACCCGGTCGTAGGTGGAGGTGAAGAACGGGGAGTCGTCGAGGAGCAGGCCCTGCCGGCCGCCGGCGTTCTTCCGGTTCTTGAAGTGCCGGCCCATGATTCGGCAGATGTATTCGATGGGCTTCTCGTCCTGCGTCTCGGCCTTGTTGGCGAGGAAGGTCAGGAACTGGAGTTCGTTGCAGATCTTCGCGAAGGTCCCGGAGATGAACTCCAGGCCCTTGAAGTCCGGACACAGCACCTCGTTCCAGCGGAAGTCGATGTTGTTCTCCTGGGCGAGCCAGTGGGAGAGGGAGAGGGACTCGAGGTAGTCTCCGAAGAACTTGCAGCTGATGATCTGCTCCTGGTCCGGGCTCACCGGGAGGGACTGTCCCTGGGTGGTCTCGAGCCAGATCGGGTAGTTGATCAGGAGGGAGTTCAGGAAGAGGCCGAAGTTGATGTGCGAGAGGGCGTGGGAGTAGACCTTCTGCTGGTCCTGCCCCACCTGGGTCCGGAGCGAGACGTACTTGATGATCTCGGTGATGGTCAGCTCGCGGGAGAGGAGGAGGGTCTCCTTCATCCGGTCCTTCATCGCCTCGCAGGGTCGGTACCAGCTGTAGAGGTTGCTCTCCAGGGCTCGGGAGTTTAGCTCGGTGAGGCTCCCCTTCTTGAAAATCTGGGACAGGAACGAGGTCGGGTAGAGGAGGGACTTCTCCGTGAGCTCGAGGTGGCACTTGTCGAGCAGGGAGGAGATGAACCGCAGCTTGAAGAAGGTCACCGTGGCCACGCGGTAGGCGTAGATCTCGATGAACTCCGAGAGCTTCTCGTTCTGGGCGAGCCTCTCCGGGTCGATCGTCTGCCAGAAGCGGCCGAGGTCGTCGAGGCCCTCGAAGTGGAGCCCCATGCTCTCCGCGAAGGAGAGGAACTCGTTGTAGAGGCCAACCTTGATGGTCTTTGGGAAATCCTTAGTCTTGAAGAGTTCCGTTTTCACGTCGTTTTGGATCACGGAGAGGAGCCGCTCGAACGTCACCACGGCCTTGGACTTGAGCGAGTCCCCGGTCCAGCCGGGGACGAAGCAGTGGAGTGGTGAAAATTTGTCACCGACCTCCACCTTCCGCCGCTGGATCTTGTTCTGGTTGCTGAAGGTCGGGAAGCGGCTCCGCTTGTGATGATCTAGGCCTTCGAGCGCAGAAAAGGGCAAAGAATCACGGACGGATTCGATATCCCTGTTGAGCCACTGTTG
>SXUH01000224.1 GCA_005791855.1 Bdellovibrionales bacterium | reverse complement strand
GGGACGGCTTACTCAACAACGCTTCCCTTCCGGTGGGCTCGACCAACCTGAGCCGGGTCTACGTCGTCTTCTCCAACATGCGGTCGTGGTACGACTTCAGCGACGCCGCGACCCTCACCCTGGCAAGCACGAACGTCACCGGCGTCGCGGATAAGATCGGCGCCTTCAACCTTGCCCACACCGGCGCCGCCTACTCGAGCACGGGCTTCAACGGTGGAAGCCGCGGCTACGCCACCTGCACCGCCGCCACGGAGTTCGCCGGGACCTCGACGACGACGCCGATGGCCCTCGTCGCCGTCTTCCGCGCGCCGACGACCACCACCAACCAGTACCTCCTGTACCACAACAACACGTCTCGGCCCATGCTGTCCTTCTCCTCGACCGCGAGTTCGGGAACCGTGACCTTCGGAGTGAACGGAAGCAAGTACTCTGCTTCAACCTGGTCCACCGCGGCCGCAACGGCGACCAGCACCTGGACCTCCGGAGCTGTCATGGCGAGGGCGTTCTCCTGGAGCTCGACCCAGAACCGCGCGCCGCTGTTCTGCAAGATGAACGGAGAGATCTCCGAGTTCTTCGTCTTCACGGCCCAGCCGTCGACGGCAGAGATGACGGCGATTAACAGCTACCTGAGCACGAAGCACTCCCTCACCTTCCCGTAGTAGGCTGGCCGCAAGGCTACCTACTACTAGTGGGTCTTATCGTCGTGCAGGCCCGGGGTGTAGTAGCGGTCCGCGAGGTCCGAGTTCTGCTTCCGGTTCCGGAGGCCCTGGCTATCCGACGCTTCGTCGGGGTCGAAGGTGTCCGGCTCGCCGAAGCTGTCGATGCCCTTCGACGGCACCTTCTCCTGGCCCGCGGACAGCGGATTATTCTCCGTGACGGTGTACTTCACTCCCGGGGTCTCAGGTTCGCTGCTCACCGGAGCCTTCCTGCTCTCCCGGTACTTCTCCATCCGCTCCCGGGCCTGGGTCCGCGACTGCTCGAACTGGGTCTTGAGCTCCGCGAACTTCGTCCTCGGCAGCTCGTAGTTATTCTCCGAGATCCGTCCCCAGAGGTGCCGGGCTTCCTTCTTGAGAAATCTCAGAGTCTCAGATAGGTTAAAGTCGTTCTGCATACATACCCCTTTTAGTTAGTTATTCAACTACCCATGCAAGGATATATATAGCAGGTTTGGTGCCAAGGTTCGGCACCGCCCTGATCCTAGAATCTTCTCTTCTGCCCCGGCATGCGGTGGTCGACCTTCCCGAGGTAGGTATGCTTGAGGCTTTTTATCGACTCGATCCGCTTCTCGGCCATCACGTCCGCGGCCCGGTTCACCGAGATGTTCTCCTCTTCGGCGATCTTGAACACGGCGAGGGTCTTGTCGTAGATGGTGTCGATCATCCTGCGGGACTTCGAATCCGCCCAGCCTTCGAACTCGATGGACACGTTCATGAGGCCCCCGGCGTTGATGAGATAGTCCGGAGCGTAGATGATCCCCTTCTCCCGGAGGATCACACCGTGGCGATCTTCCTTGAGCTGGTTATTGGCCGCGCCGGCGACGATCTTGCAACGGAGCTGGTGGATGGTGTCGTCGTTGATGGATGCCCCGAGCGCGCACGGTGCGTAGACGTCGCAGTCGGTGGAGAAGATCTCACTCGGCTGGATGAACTTCGCCCCCGGGAAGCTCTCCTTCATCATCTGGATCCCCCTCTCGCTGATGTCGGTGTACTTGATGGCCGCTCCAGCTTCGGTGAGGAGCTTCGCGAGCTCGAAGCCCACGGACCCTACGCCCTGGATGGCAACGGTGCGGCCCTTCAGGCTTCGGGATCCGAACGCCTTGGTCACGGAGGCTTCGATCCCTCGGAACACGCCGAGGGCGGTGTACGGAGCCGGGTTCCCGGAGCCGCCGTACTGCTGGGCCACGCCGGTGACGTAGTTGGTTTCGGTGAAGATGTGTTCGATGTCGTCCACGCTGGTGTTCACGTCTTCCGCGGTGATGTAGCGGCCATTGAGCGATTCGATGAATCGGCCAAAGGACCGGAAGAGTGCTTCGGACTTATCCTTCTTCGGGTCCCCGATGATCACGGCCTTCCCGCCGCCGAGGTTGAGGCCGGAGACGGCGGCCTTGTAGGTCATCCCCCGGGAGAGCCGGAGCACGTCTTCCAGGGCATCTGCTTCGCTCGCGTACTGCCACATCCGCGTCCCGCCCAGCGCGGGCCCCAGGGTGGTGTCGTGGATGGCGATGATGGCCTTAAGGCCGCAGGACTTATCCTGGAAGAAGACAACTTCCTCGTGGCCCATTGAATACATTTTCTCGAGTGTCAGCATTGGAATCTCCTTTGGAACCCTTTTGGGGTGGCCAAAATTACGTCTTACGGTAGACTGTATTTTGTCGCCTGGATTTTCGTAAAGGCTAACGGTTTTGACAAGGATGATTTCTTATGCCCAGAGTGTCATTAGAGGGCACAGATAAAAGCTTCGAAGTGAAGGATGGAGACGTCCTCTACGATGCCTTGGACGATCAGGGAGAGACCCTTCCCCACGGCTGCCTCTCCGGATCCTGCGGAGCTTGTAAGGTCGAGGTCCTGGCCGGCGAAGAACACCTCTCCCCCCCGAGCGCCATCGAGCTCAACACCATCGAAGCCCTCCAGGTCGAATGCCGGGACCGGACCCACGTGGACCTGAGTAAGATCCGCCTCTCCTGCCGGGCCCGGGTGAAAGGCGACGTCCGGATCAAACCGTTTTCCTAGGGCCCTTCCGCAGCTCTTCCCGTCGGGAAACCCGGAGCTTGAGGTTGATGGCGTTGGCGGAGTTCACCGCCGAATCCCAGGCCGTGTAGATCTGCTTCTTGGTGTTCGCCTTGAGGTCCCCCGCCACGTAGAGCCCCGGCACGGAGGTGAGGCCACTCTCGTCGGCCTTCACGAAGCCGCGCTCGTCGAGCTCGGCGCCGAGCTGCTTGGCGAGCTCGTTGTAGACGAGCATGCCGAGGGAGACGAAGCACATCTCGGTCTGCACGGTCTTCCCGTCTCCCAGGCGGAAGCCCTCCAGGACCTTCCCCTTCTCCCTCCCCAGGATCTCCGCGATCGGAGCCTCTTCGACCCTGATCCCGTAGAGCTCCAGGAGGGCCCTCGTGTCGTCCTGGAACTCGGGCTTCGTCCCGTTGGTGAGGATGGTGAGGTCCGAGGGCCTGTAGCGTTCGTAGAGGACGATCGAGGCCCAGGCCGCGCCGTTGCCGTGGCCGATGACGCTCGTCTCCTTCCCCAG
>SXUH01000223.1 GCA_005791855.1 Bdellovibrionales bacterium | reverse complement strand
GGAAGGCGCAGGCCGTGGACGTAGCCCCGGCTGAGGATGATCACCTTCTCGATGGAGGGGTGGAGCGGGATCGCCTTCACCGCGGAGGGAAGGATCCAGAAGTTCTTCCGGAACACCGAACTGTCCTTGGCCCGGTTGGTGAGGAAGCTCGAGACGATGGGCCTGCGCTCGACCTCTCCCAGGATGCCCCCCTGCTTGTGCGCGATGGTGTAGATCTCGCAGTTGGGGAAGATGTTGAGCACCAGTTCCAGGAGGAAGATGGAGTCGTCACGGAGGAGGAGGGAGTCGATGGCGATGGCGGTTTTCATTTAGTACTTTTTGAGCTGGATGACGAGGGAGCCGAAGAGGAGGATTCCGCTTCCGACGAGTTGGAGTTCGGTGAGGCCCTGGCCCAGGAAGATCCAGTTCACCCCGACGGCGAAGACCGGGAAGAACATCTCCGCGATGGCGGTGGTCTTGGCCGGGAGGCGCTTGAGGCCCTGGTAGTAGAACCACATGGCGAGGGCCCCGGAGATGATCACCATGACGATGATCCGGACGTAGTCTTCCTTCGTCGGGAGGAGCAGGCTCTGGTCCCACTTCACGAAGGGCACGAGGACGAGGAGCCCGGTGAGGAACCTCCCGGCCATGATGCTCTTGGTTTCGTACCCGGCGAGGGAGAGGTACTTCCCGAACACCGTGGTGGCCCCCCAGCAGATGATGGAGATGGCCACGAAGCCGTAGCCCTTGATGGCGAAGTCCGAGGTCACGGTCTTGAGGTCGGTGGTGAGGAGGTGGTAGAGCCGCTCGATGTCCGGGGAACTCACGAGGAGGCCCCCGACGAGACAGATCCCCGCCCAGATGACGAACTTCTTCTGGATCTCCTCCCGCAGGATGAGGGCCGCGAGGACGATGGCCACCACCGGTTGGAGCTTCTGCAGCAGGATCACCAGGGAGGGGTTCAGGTACTTGAAGGACTCGGTGAAGGCCACGGTTCCGATGGCGGAGCCGAGGCCCCCGATGATGAAGAAGCTGAAGAAGTGCGCGAGGGTCAGCTCGCCGAGCCGGCGGAGCGAACCGAGCAGCCCCAGGGAGAAGATGAGGGTCAGGAGCGCGTGTTCGAAGAAGACGATGGTGACGGGGTTGATCCCGCGCTCGACCAGGGGGTAGCGGATGAGGGTATCCATACCCCAGAAGAGACAGGCCACGATGATCAGTAGAATTCCGCCCATGCCCTATCTTAGCGCGGACTAGAAGCTTTGGAAAACATCTTGTGCCCGGGCGGCCACGAGCTGCTTGCGCGCTTTCTTCCGGCCGCCGGCCTTGCACTGTTCCTTGGTGAGCTCGATGGTCGGGAGGAGGCCGAAGTTGATGTTCGAGGGACAGGGCTTCTCCACCGTCATGATGTAGTTCACCAGGGCGCCCATGGCGGTCTCCACCGGGAAGCGGACCGGCCCCTCCCCTCGGATCCGTCGCAGGATCTGGTAGGCGACGTAGAGGCCCATGGACGCGGACTCGGTGTAGCCTTCGACGCCCGTGATCTGTCCCGCGAAGTAGACCTCGGGGAACTTCTTCGAACTCAGATCATTCTCCAAGAGCTTCCTGGCATTGAGGAAGGAGTTCCGATGACACGAACCGAGGTGGATGAAGCTCGCCTCTTCCATCCCCGGGATCATTCGGAATACACGCACCTGTTCTTTGTAGGTGAGACGGGTTTGAAATCCGACCAGGTTGTAGGCCGAACCAAGGAGGTTTTCCTTTCGGAGCTGGACCACCGCCCAGGGTTCTCTTCCGTCCTCTCGCTCCAGGCCTATGGGCTTCATGCAGGAGAACCTCGCCGTGTCCTTCCCCCGTTCGGCCATGAGGTCCACCGGCAGGCAGGACTCGAAGAACTTCCAGTCTTCGAACTCCTTCGGCGGGACCTTCTCCGCTCGAGCGAGCTCCTCGATGAAGGCGTAGTACTGCTCTTTGTTCATCGGGGCGTTGAGGTAGTCGGCTGACTCCCCCAGGGGCTTGTGCCGGTCTTTGAAGTACATCTTGCTGTAGTCCAAGGAGTCCGCGTCGACCACCGGGGCGATGGCGTCGTAGAAGTAAAAATCATCTCCGGAGACTTCCCTCAGGATCCAGTCTTCGAGGCCCTTCGAGGTGAGCGGGCCCGTGGCGACGACCACGAAGTCGCACTCGAAGGCCTGCTTGAGCTTCAGGGGGTCGTCCGCCTCGAGCTCCACCACTCGGATGAGTGGGTGGGACCGGAGCCGCTCGGTGATCTCCGTCGAGAAGAGCTCCCGGTCCACGGCGAGCGCGTCCCCGGCGGGGACGGCGTGCTTCTCGGCGGCTTCGATGATGAAGGAACCCATGGCCTTCATCTCGGACTTGAGGAGACCGTGGGCCGAGGTCGGGTCCAGGGACTTTAGCGAATTGGTGCACACGAGCTCCGCGAACTTTGGAATCTTCTGCGCAGGATTGAGCTTGAGAGTTTTTCCTTCCACCAGGACCACGTGGATCCCGTGGGACGCGAGAAACATCGCCGCCTCGGAACCAGCGAGTCCGGCGCCGATGACCAGGACGCGGTGAAGGCCGCCGACGGTGGGGCTTAATTTCTGCATGAATAACTCTCTTTTTTCGGATCTTTT
>SXUH01000222.1 GCA_005791855.1 Bdellovibrionales bacterium | reverse complement strand
GCCCGGATCGACGCCAAGGGCGAGGGGCAGTACAACTACGGGTTGGGAGTGCTTTTCACGAGCGAGGAGCTCACCGAACCCGGGCAGTTACTGACGACCTCGAACGGGAAGATCAGCACGATCCTCACCCCGGTTAGGTAAGCCGGCGTCGGTCGCACCCCGGAAGGGGCGCGACCTAGCACTTTCACTACTCACCGGTCCCCGTGAGACCAAGTAAGTTCAGCCCTCACCAGTCTCTCCTCCGAGGGCGCCGGTGCTCATCGTTCCGTCTCCCGGGGTAGCGGTCTTCCTCGTACCGGTCGTCTCCGCCACGGTTCCTGTAAGAGAGGTCGTCGCAATCTCGCGCTGAGGCGCGGAGACTGAGCACGGCCCCCGTAACCACGCCGCTTCCGGTGGCGTTCACGTCGATGTTCCGGGGCCTAACGGGGCCGTACTCGGAGATCACCATGTTCCTCCAGTGCGCGTCGTCCACTCGGTAGCGGCCCTGGCCCTGCCGGACCGGGATGGCCGCTCCGCTGTTTGAGTTTGAGATGTCCTTCCAGGCGATGATCAGCTGGTGGTCAGCGCGGATGCTCAGGGAGAGGCCCGTGACTTCGACGGCGTCGGTGCGGACCCCAGCTTCCCTACCGATGCGGTTCAGGAGCTGGCCGACGTTGGCCACTCGGTATCCCATACCGGCGGGGTTGTTGAAGCGCTGGTGGAGGTCCACGCTCACGTCACACCGGTCTGCCAGCGCGGGGGCGGCCGAGAGGGTGAGGGCGAGGGCCGAGAATACGTACGACTTGAATCTGTTCATCTGTGCTCCTAGGTATTGTGCTGATTCCTTGTTCACTCCTTTTAAGGTTACTCAAGTCTCCCGGTCCGACATATATTCTGCGCATCCAGAATTTCCTCCAGCGCCCCCGGGCACTGGGCTAGGGCCAAAATGCTCACAGAGAGCTTTCCGTATTACTATTAGACGCTTACTCCACCGCAGGCCGCAGCAATGGAGCTTTTCTAGGTGCATGGCTCGACAAAACTTTGTAACCTTATGTTAGGTATTACTCCGGCGACGGTCGCAAAGTGACACCCCAACTTCTGACGCTCCGAGGGCTCAATGAAAAACTTCAAAGGCTTCATCTTCGACATTGACGGCGTGGTCATCGACAACCACGAGTACCACTTCAAGGCGTGGATGGAGTTCGCCAAGAAATACAACTACCCGCTGGACGCGCAGAAGTACAAAGACGAGTTCAACGGCAAGACCAACGCCGACCTCTTCAAGATGATCTTCGGAGACATCTCCAAGGAAAAGCAGAAGGCCCTCGCCGATGAGAAGGAGGGCCTCTACCACCGGCTCTACGAACCGCACATGAAGGTCCACAAGGGGCTGGAGGAGTTCCTGGAGTTCGTCCATCGAAGAAGCGGGAAGGTCGCCCTCGGGACCTCCGCCCCCACCGAGAACGTGGACTTCATCCTCGATGGCCTCAAGCTCCGGAAGCACTTCGACGTCATCGTCGACGGCGCCCAGGTGGATAAGGGAAAACCGGATCCGCAGGTCTACCTCCTCTGCTGCTCGAAGGTCGGTCTGGATCCGAAGGACTGCGTGGTCTTCGAGGACTCCCTGGCCGGGCTTGATTCCGGGAAGCGGGCGGGGTGCGAGATCGTCGGAGTGGCGACGTCGCACAAGGCTTCCGAGCTCAGGCCCAGGACGGACCTCATCATCCACGATTTCACGGAGGCGAAGGGGCTGCTGCGGCTGTCGTAGGCTTCTTACCGAATCATCCTAGTGTGATATTCCCGTCTAATTTATCTTAAAAACAGCCCGAAAAGCTCCGAGTCCCTTGAAGTGACTCGCCGGACAAGTTCATCATCGAAGGTAGCCGAGGGCCACAGATGGAGCAGAAGCGAATCCTCATCATCGACGACAACGATCAGATCCGCGAGATCATGAAGCTCACCCTGGAGTACGAAGGGTACAAGATCCTCACGGCCGCCAATGGCCAGGACGGGCTCGACCTCCTCGGTGAACCGCCGAGGCCAGGGCTCATCCTGCTGGACCTGATGATGCCGGTGATGAACGGCTGGGAGTTCATCGCAGAGATCAACAAGGACCAGGACCTCAAGAAGATCCCCGTGCTCGTGGTCTCCGCGTATCTCGAGAGCGAGGACCTCGAGAAGTCGCCCGTCGACTGCTGCGGGTTTCTGGAGAAGCCCGTCGACATGCAGCTCCTGAACCAGCAGATCGCTCTCCACTACCGGGAGGTTCCGTGAACTTCCAGGAAACCTTCAAGCTCACCTCCGGCATCTACCTCTTCCTCAACCGAGTGGGAGAGGTGGTCCACGCGAGCTCCGCGTTTCGGAAGCTCCCCGAGCTCACGGGCCACCCCACCGCGGACCTCGTGCCTCTCTGCAAAGCCTCCCTCCTGGAGGTGTGTAGACGGGTCTACGGTTCTCAGGAAAACCTCCTCTTCGAAGCTCAAGCGGGACCCGGAGCTGGGACGAGGAAGCACTTCCAGTTCGAGGCGATCCCCTCCCGGGAGGGCGTCATGCTCGTAGGGCTCGAGACGACCAACCGGGCCCGGGAGATCGAAAAACTCCGGAGGAACGAGCGCCTCCTCTCCGACGCTCAGAAGACGGCAAAGGTGGGCATCTGGGAGTGGTCCCTCGCGGACCAGCGGGTCGAGTGGTCGCCGCAGCTCTACGAGATCTACGGCCTCACGCCGGAGATGTACGAGCCGTCCTTCGAGGGCTACCTCTCCCTGGTTGCAGAGGAAGACCGCGACCGGGTGCGGGAGGTCATCGGTCGGGCCATCTCCGAGAAGAGCTCCTTCTCCCACGACGAGAAAGTGCTTCGCGCAGACGGATCGCTCCGCCACCTCCACACCTGGGGCCACCCGGAGCTCGACGCCTCCGGGGAGGTCACGGGGTACATCGGCATCTGCCAGGACATCACCGACCGGGTCCGGATGGAGATGAAGGCCCACGAGGCGTTCCAGCTCTACCGGCAGATCTTCGAGACCGCAGAGGAGGGGATCTGGATCATCGACCGGAACAACGTCACCACCCATGTCAATAAGAAGATGGCCCGGATCCTCGGTTACCAACCGGCGGAGATGATCGGCAAGACGCACTTCGAGTTCATGGACCGGGAGTCGCGGGAGCGCACGCAGAAGAACATGCAGAAGCGCCGGCTCGGGATCGGAGAGCAGATCGAGATGGACCTCCGGCACAAGAGCGGCGACAAGGTCTGGACCATCATCGGCAGCAGCCCGCTGTTTGACCGCGACGGGGCTTACTCGGGGGCGGTGGGCATGGTGAGCGACATCTCCCGCCGGGTCCGGAGCGAAGTCCTGCTGGAAGCGCAGAAGAACGTCTTCGAGATCCTCATCAATGGCGGGAACCTGAACCTGGCCCTGAACGATATCGTCTTCGCGCTGGAGAAGCTCATGGACGGCCGCGCCTCCATCCTCCTGGTGAGCGAGAAGGGAGACCGGCTCCGGATGGGAGCCGCGCCGTCCCTCCCGCGCTCCTTCTCCGAGGCGATCGACGGGATGGGCATCGGACCCGACGAGGGTGCCTGCGGAGCCGCGGCCCACAGCAAGGAGGTCGTCATCCTCCCGGACCTGCGCTCCGAGGAGGTCCGCCCCCGGTACCGGAAGATCGCTCAGGAGTTCGGCCTCGGGGCCTGCTGGTCCAGCCCCATCCTCACCCTCAACGACGACTGCCTCGGGACCTTCGCCATCTACTTCACCGAGCCCAAGTCTCCCTCCGAGCGGGACCTCGAGATCGTGAGAGACGCCACCGCGGTCGCGGCCGTGACGATCGAGTACATCAAGCTCTTCCGGAAGGAGCACAAGAGTCGGAAGAACGGTAAACTCCTCGCCGACGCCCGGAAGGTCCTCGGCAGCTCCATCGACTACGAGTACATCTTGAAGAAGATCCCGGAGGTCATCGTGAGCTACGTCGCCGACTGGTGCATGCTCACCGTCATCGACGAGGAGGGTGCCCTCGTGCCCATCGGCGGGGCGGGGGAACCCGAGCAGATGAAGTACTTCGGCGAACTCAAGGGCTACCGGCCGGACATGACCGCTCCCGAGGGGATGCCCAAGGCCGTCCGGACCGGGCTACCCCAGCTCTATCCCTTCATCACCCCGGACCAGCTCGAGCCCGATCCCTCCACCGGCTGGGCGATCATCGGCACGCGGGACCCGAAGTACCTCGAGCTCGCCAAGCGCCTGGGCCTCACCTCCTACATGGCGGTTCCCATCCTGGTGAGGCACAGACCCGTCGGGGCCCTCTTCATCGCCTCCTCGAGAAGCGACCGGCACTACACGCCGGAGGACCTGGAGGTGGCCATGGAGCTCGCCCACTCCTGCGGGATGGCGATGGACAACGCCCGCCTCTACAAGGAAGCCAAGAGCGCGGTGAAGGCGCGGGAGGAGTTCATCTCCGTGGCGTCCCACGAGCTCCGCACGCCGCTCACGTCCTTGAAGGGCCGGGCCGATCTCCTGGCGACCATGCTCGAGCGGAACGCCTTCCCGAAGGAGGTCACCCAGAAGCTCTCTCCGATCATCAAGGGCCTCCAGCCTGACCTCGAGAACTTCGCGGGCCTCGTCGAGAGCCTCCTCGACGTCTCCCGCCTCGGGAGTGCTCGCTTCTTCCTGAAGAGGCACGTGGTGGACATCTCCCGCGTGCTGCTGGAGACGGTGGAAAAGCTCAAGGGCGACCTGGATCCCCAGGGGACCATCGTCGTGAAGAAGTTCGACCCGGACATCGTCGCGAGCGTGGACCAGCTTCGGATCAAGCAGGTGCTGATCAACCTCCTCACCAACGCCCTGAAGTTCGGGAAGGGGGCCCCGATCGAGGTGGAGATCTTCCAGGAAAACTCCGAGCTCCAGCTCGCGGTGAGGGACCAGGGGATCGGGATCTCGGGGAAGGATCCCCGGCGGGTCTTCCGCCCTTTCGAACGGGCCGTCTCGGAGAGGAACTTCGGTGGCCTGGGCCTTGGCCTCTACATATCAAACCAGATCGTCGAGGGCCACGGCGGGCGGTTCGAACTCGAAAGTGTCCCCGGGAAAGGCAGTACCTTCAGGGCCATCATCCCACTCTAGGCGGTACCTAAATAATTCATACCTCAGGGGCCCGGGTCTTTACATGCTGCGGACGCCTTCGTAAAAGGGGGATCAAGTTCACTAACCACTCTCACAAAGGACCCCTCAGATGAAAATCATCCCCGTTCTCCTATTCTTC
The DNA here is from genome assembly GCA_005791855.1 of Bdellovibrionales bacterium. GTDB lineage: Bacteria > Bdellovibrionota > Bacteriovoracia > Bacteriovoracales > Bacteriovoracaceae > Peredibacter. The sequence continues at coordinate 839 of SXUH01000222.1, read as the reverse complement.
GTGGTCGGAGCCCTGGGCCTTCGCCCCGGCGTCGCCCTCGGTCAGACCCCGGCTCCCGGAGCCTATCCGGTCCCCTGTGACATCAACGTGACCTACAAGGCTTCATGGTACTACGGCCAGGTCCGAGGCTGGGGCATGAGCTCCGACGGTAAGCTCGTACCGACCGTACTCTTCTTCGTCCCCTCAGGATCAGAAGAGTACGCCATTAGGCTTGCTAGGGCCCGTCTGGTAGAAATGATCAATGCCGGAATCTGCCGGAAGCCAGCTCTGTAAAAAGTATAGCCCCGGGGGCATGACCTTCTGGGGCTCTGCTATCCTTTATCCAACTTTTCTGTAAGATTTACCAAATTTAGCTTTCTTTTTCTGCCACGAGTCAGCGTGTGATAAAGGTGAGCCCTCTTTAAGGGGCCCCCATGCAATCTTGTGATCGGATATCCGAAAGGATTTCTACCACTCTTCTACGACACCAGGAAAACTTCTTGCTGAAGGACTCCAACGTCGCGTGGACCGGCGCCGAGCTCTCGGAGAAAATCTCCCTGCTCGAGAAGCACATCGGAGTCTCCACTCTCGAAGGAGCGCTGGTCGGCGTGTGCTTCCCCAACTGGGCCGTCCAGGGGCTTGCCATCCTCGCCGTGCTGAAGGCGAACCGCATCCCCGTGATCCTGAGCTACTCGGACCTCACGGAGCAGACCGAGTACTGGATCGAGAAGACGAAGATCAGTCTGCTGCTCTCCATGGACGAGGTGACCGCGAAGACCGGCGCCCGCGTCCAGTCCGTGGGCCTCACCGTGGAGGGAGCCGTCGTCGACGACACCTCCCTCCGGCACTTCCCCCTCACG
>SXUH01000221.1 GCA_005791855.1 Bdellovibrionales bacterium | reverse complement strand
GTAGAGCTCAAATGACATTGCGTATCTTTATTTTTGGTGCCTTATGTGCCTCCTCACATCAATGGTACAGCGTTGTACACAATAATTAGCATAGGCAATCCTCTATAGCCCTATTCCCACAGGAGACTGAATGAAATCGCTACTGCTGACGCTATCCCTGGCCCTCTCCCTGACCCCGGCCTTCGCCACCATCTCCGAGAGGCACCAGGAGTCTCTCATCCGGTCCGTCGACGATTTTAACTTTCCCGAGAACTACGTCGAGGTCTCAGAAGAAGGTCTTCCCCGAGACCACTACCAGAACCTCCTCCAGCACCTCGGCGCGTTCAAGTTCACTCTCCTCTCAGAGTCGAAGGTCCGGGACATCTTCACGGACCTCGAGCGGGATCCACAGGCGCGGAACAGTCGCCCCGCGGGCCGCTGCAGCTTCCGCCGGGCCTACATCCAAAAGCTCCTCAAGGACCAAGGCATCGTGAGTGGAAAGCTCTACGTCGACTGTCCGGGGAACAATGGGAAGCTCCGGCTCCGGGACCAGGTCTCCGGTCGCTACTTCACCTACTCCAACTTCCACGACGCCAACATCGTGGCCATAAAGACCAACGCCGGCGCCGAGTTCCGCGTGCTGGACGTGCAGTTCGAAGACCGCCCCGTTTCTCTCCACGAGTACCTCACGGAGATCGAGGCGTCTCAGAAGATCAGGCCCGCCAGGCGCGGCGACGGGAGCCGGGCCTACTGTTACTGGTCGATCACCACACCCTACTCGAGCTACCGGTAAGCGCTGGTAGGACTACGACGGTTCCGTGTAGAAAAGGCGGGAATGTAATTTTCTTCACCCTCGCCGGACAGTCTCTAAGCATCGAGAATCCTGATGAAGTGTTTCCCTTTATAAACCCGGCCCTCAAGTCGTGGAGCGGATCAGACGAAAAGGCTCCAGTATGGCCCAATCTCTTCGATCCCCGATTTACCTCGCCGCGGTTTGCGGAATCCTAGGCCTGTGCTGGGGCCCTTCGCTCCGGGCCTCCGATCTCTTTTCAACCGAAAGGGGTGCCATCATCCTGCCGGACGAGAAGAAGGGTTCGCCAGAGGAAAAGAAAACCATCGCCTTCCTGCAGGAGAACCTCGGCAAGACCCCCGGCTACAACGCCGAAGCCTTCGACCTCCTCGGGTATAAGCTGAACCGCGACCGACCCGGGTTGGTGCTGATCAGTAGCAGCGAAGGTGGGCAGATCTTCCTCCCGGAAGAGGGTAAGGAGAAACTCGTCCTCACCTCCGAGCAGCGAAGGGAGCTGGGAGACGCCCTGACCTTCCGGGGGACGTTCATCCATCCGAAGGCCCTGATCCCGTACCTGCGGGACGCCCTCGGCTCCAGCTACGGGTACCACGCCAAAGAGTTCGAGCAGCTCGGCTTCCTCCGCACCGAGAAGTCCGGAACGGTCACGTACTCGCACCCTCGCTCCGGTGCCGTCGTCGTGCTGCCGGTCCAGGATAGCTACCGCCCACTCGCCTTCACCGACGAGGACCGCGACCAGCTCTACGCGGCTCTCCGGGGCGGAAAGTTCGTCCATCCGGAGGTGCGGAACCGGAAGACCGATGCCACCGAAGAACTCGTCGGGAAGGTCCGGGACGAGCTTGGCCTCTCCGTCGAGTACCCGGTGAAGGAGTTAGAGCAACTGGGCTTCGTGAAGAAGAGCGGCGTCGGTGTCGTCGAGTTCGACCACCCGCGGACGGGGAAATCGATCCTACTCCCAAATCCCGACGGCGCGGCACTTGCCTTCTCCTCCAAAGAGCGAACTCAGCTCGAGGACGCTCTTCGAGGGAGAGCGAACTTCCGGCATCCGAAGGCAGAGACGGCCTTCACCGAAGCCATGATCAAGGCCCTGCTGGACCCGAGCGGCAAGCCCATCGGCACTCGACCGGAGGAGCTCAAGCTCCTTGGCTTCGAACCGGATCCCGCGGCCGTCGCCTGCACCTTCATTCACCGGAAGCTGAAGGTGAAGATCCAGCTCCCGAGCCGAGACGCCGATCCGCAGACCTTTACCAAGGGCCAGCGCGCGGAACTCGAAGACGCTCTCCGAGGGAAGGCGAGCTTCATCCACCCGGATTCGACGAAGTCCATCAAGGACGGAACCGAACAGCTCATCGCGGGCATCAAGAGCGAGATCGCCACCGCCAGCGACTACCAGGAAGCCTCGCTCAAGCGCCTCGGCTTCCGCAGATCCCTCGAAGTGGATAGCTACGTGAAGTTCGAGAACCCTTCCACCGGAAAGTCGATCTCCCTGCCCGTACCGAGCATCATGGGCCTTGACATCACGAGCGAAGAGATCGGCCAACTCGAACAGGCGCTCCGTGGGAAGGGTGACTTCATCCACAGTTCAGTGAAGGCACTGCTGGCCCAGTAGAAAGAGAATTCTGGGGATTAGAATTGACCGGAAAATCTGGCAGTCTTAAATATTCCCAAGCTAGCTATGCTATTGATTTTTATATAATTGATGGTCGATAAAAGATTTCTTATAGATCGTTTTGACGTATCACATAAAATCGTAAGATCTAAATTTTCCAGTGAGACGTTAACGAAGGAATAGCAATGAAGCTTCTATCAAAAATGTTGAGTCTTCCAGCTACGCTGGCCCTCACCACGTCAATGTCTGTCTTCGCCCAACGGGGTGCTTTCAAAACCGATCTCGGCGCCTACATGCCAGGCCCTACCCCTGCGCTCCCGGCACCTGGTGGGAAGGTCATCGACCCGACCTTCGGTACTGAGATCATGCGAATCACCGGCTCGATCGACGCCAACAGCGTGATGGGAACGGCCTACGCGTACTGGCCAACCTTCAACGAGAACAACACCAAGCTCCTGGCCTTCGGGATCACCTCGGAGATCTACGACTTCGATCCGATCAACTTCACCCTTGGCCAGAGTCGCCTCATCCCGAGGCCTCCGGGGGGACACACTTCCTTCGAGGACACGATCTGGAGCGCGATGTTCCCGAACAAGCTCTTCATGCGCTCGGACGCGAAGTTCATCGCCCTCAACACCGACACCATGACCTACGAAGTGGTGGGGGACCTCACGAGCCGGCTCCCGGCGGGGTCCTACTTCGCGCAGATGAGCATGAGCCGCGACGACGACGTCTTCGCCGCGACCGTGAAGAACCCGGACTACACGGACCAGGGCTGGATCGTCTGGAAGCGCTCGACGAACACGATCCTGAGCTACGTGCAGACAAAAGAGATCAACGAGTGCCAGGTGGACAAGAGCGGGAAGTTCCTCTACGTCATCACCGGAAACCAGGGGTACCTGCGGGACGCCAACGGGAACGTGATCTACCGAGCGGACGGGAAGCCCGAAACCGTCATCGAATCGAAGATCGTCGACCTCTCGAATGGCAGCATCCAGGAGCTCCGGGACGGGGAACCGGACTACACCCCAAGCCACCACGACATCGGGACCGGGACCGTCGTCGGATCGGATAACTGGACGAACCGGATCACCTTCCGAAACCTCGCCACTCCGAGGACCATCCGAACGGTCTTTTCTTACGGAAACGACTGGACCTCGGCGAGCCACATCTCGATGCTCGCCAACGACGAAGGCTGGACGATGGTGAGCCACTATGGCGCGGTCCTCCCGAACGCTTTTAACAACGAGCTTACTCTCATGGCGACCGACGGAACCCAGCGGGTCCGGAGGTTCGCTCACCACTACTCCGCGTACCAAGACTACTGGAGCTCTCCGCGCGCCAACATCTCCCGGGACGGAAAGTACGTCGCCTTCACTTCGAACTGGGGTGACCCTTCGGGCCGCCGCGACCTCTTCGTGGTCCGCATGCCGGCCGTCGACGGGACCGTCACTCCTCCGATGCCTCCGACGGAGCCACCTCCAGGGCCCGTCCCACCTCCACCGTCGACCTCGGATATCTTCGTGAGCAGCACCGGCTTCTCGGTGGTTGGAGGCAACCGCCTGGAGAAGCTCGCGACTCCGTACTACGCGTCGTCTGAAACCAAGAGCATCGCCGCCGACGGGAGCTTCTCCTTTAAGTACAATGAGCAGGGCGCGGCCTACGGCGTCTCCGTTGCCCTCGACGACGGCGTGAACTCGACCGCGGTGACGAACCAGGGCCAGTGGATGGAAGTCCGGGTGGACGGCGTCTACGCTCTCGACTGGGCGACCAACCTCGCGAGCACCATCAAGATCGAACGCGCCGGCGGGGTCATCAAGGTCTTCGAGAACTCGACCCTCCGCTACGCTTCGACGGCGCCGTCGACCGGTGCCGCCAAGTTCAAGGTGGCCCTCGGTGGAGACGCCGCCAGCATCGGCATGGGGATCAACAGCGCCGTCTTCTCCGCGGCCGCGACGACGACACCTCCTCCTGCTCCGACTCCTACTCCGCCACCGGCTCCGACACCGGCTCCAGAGCCAGTGCTGACCTCGATCTCCGCGTCTCACTCGAGCATCAGCCTCGGCCTCCGGAAGACAACCTCCGTGAGCTGTAAGGGCCTCGACGCTCAGGGGAACCAGATGAGCTCTCCGATCACCTACTCCGTGCTCAGGGGCGCGATCGCGAGCATCGACCAGTCCGGGAACCTCACCGGCCGGAAGATCGGTACCACGTCCGTCCGGTGCCAGTCCGGAAGCATCATCAAGGATATCCCACTCACCGTAACTCGATGACTTTCTCCCGGGAGGAGCCCGCTGGCTCCTCCCTTCTCTCTCACTCTCACCATAAAAGACGATCCATAGACGGGAGGAAAGTCTCACTTTCCAACTAGCTATTTGCGAAGTCCGGGCCATCTGGCTAGCCTTATTCCAACGAACTAACAAAGGAATAAGTATGAATCGTCTCCTCACCTTAAGTCTCCTCCTGACTAGCTTCAACGCGCTTGCGGCGGACCCGTCCTACTTCTGCTTCTGTGAGAATCCAGGCTTCGTGATGAAGGCCACCGTGAACTCCGACGGCTCGCTCTCCACCCTCAGCCGGATCCCCGACGGCACCGTTTCGAAAGGATCCTTCCCTCCGGCGTCCGGCCCCATCCTCCACGGAACGGTGGTCTCCCCGACCGAAACCCGCCCGGCCTCCATGGCCATCGCCCCGGACCTGTATTCGATCCCGGTTGAAACCACGATGGTCCGGGACGGCCGCTTCAAATACAGCTGTACCCTCGTCCCGTCCCTAGAGGACTGACCCGATTCGCCGCAGGACGGACCTGGTGATTTTATCTAGGAGAACTCCCTTCCGCTTAAGGACCTTTAGATTCCAAACGAACTTTTCTTTGGGGTAGAGATCCACGAAAGTGCCTTTGGCGAGTTCCCTCTTCACCATGAAGCTCGGCATGATCGACACGCCTCGACCTTCGGTGACCAGCCGATGGTGGAGGCTGATGCTATTGCTCGAGAAGGAAATGCGGGTGCCCGGACGGGTCTGTCGCATGAGCTCTACCGTCGGGAACTTGTGCGTCGACGTGTCGTCGATCTCCCGGGATCCGATGAAGGACTCCAGCACCTTCTCGTCCTTCTGATACGCCTTCGCCACGACCAGGTGGTGCCGAACCGGGAGCTCCTGAATCACTTCGAGTTCATCGGAGAGGCTGGGGACGTAGAAGAAGAGACCGATGTCCAGTCTTCGGTCCTCGAGCATCTGGAGGAGGTGACTCTGGGTGGACGCGTAGACGTTGAAGTTGATGCCGTCGAACTCTTCCATCGCCGCCGGGAGGATGCCCCCGAGGACGTGGTTCACGATGACCTCCGCGGCCCCGACGTTGTAGACCCCACGGACTTCTTCCCCGGAATCCGTTAGGTGATTAATCCTCCCGACCTCCGTGAACACCACCTGGCAGTGCCGGAAGACGAGCTGGCCGAAGTCCGTGAGCTTCTTGGTGCGGCCATCCTTCGTGAAGAGGGGCTTCCCGAACTGCGCCTCCATGGCCTTGATCATCTTGCTCACGACGGGCTGCTGGACGCAGAGGGTTTCGGCGGCGGCGACGACGCTCCCCTCGAGGACGGTGTAGTAGAAGTACTTCAGGTGGTTGAGTTCGAACTTGTAGTGCATCCCCAGATGATATGAAACCGGCGCCGATCTGGAAACTCTTTTGGATGCCGACGGATAGCTATCCGGAATGTCAGACATTCCCCATAGCTATTTGTCGAACACCCCTCCCGGAGGTAGAAAAGGCTCCACCTAACCTCGGAGCACAGATGCCACTTCCCAACTTTTCCTTCATCGGGTTCCTCTTCTTCATCCTCGTCTCTGAAGCAGCAGCTCAGGTGGAAGGTCCGATCGGCCACTCGCAGGAGATCGGCGCCTCCTCCGACGTCCTTTCCTGCGAAGACATCTGCAGCGGGAGACACTGCTACTACGCTGACCTTACGCTGAAGCTTCCCAACCTGGACGTCTGGGCCGCCGCCCGAAGCTCCCTCGCGAAGCTAGCTCAGCTCTCGGCCCACAGTGACGGAGTCCACTACGCCTCCGACCCGGCCCAACGAGGCTTGCCGACGCGGTTCCGTCTCGAGGGGACCTGCGATGCGGTCCGATCCTGGATCGACCAGGGCCGGAGGGCCTTCGCCGTCTTCTTCCACCACCACCGCTTCTACGTGAAGCCCTACTGCGGATACACGGTCTGCCACGACGGGTACTACCTAGACAAGGCGACCGTCTCCCTCGCCTTCGCCAGGTCGGAAGCCGGGCTCCGGACCTTCGTCCAGAATGTGAACATCCGAGACAACACCATCGACATGAGCCACCGGCTTGAGGAAACGCTCAAGAAGTGGAACGCGTTTGCGACGACCCACGGCTACGACCTCGACGAGAAGGAAGAGTTCGACTGGCTCTTCACTCCTCGGCCGCTGGAGTAGCCAAACTCGACCCCGAGCTACCTTACCGGACTTCCACCCGAACCGGGACGTCACTCAGCACGGAAGAGTGGATCACGACCCGCACCGTCCGAGCCGCGGCGTCGCGGATCACTTCGTGCACGGCGACCGGAGAGGAAACCGTCGCGGAGTTGACATCTTCGATGCCTTCGAACTTCAAGCTAATGAGTTCCTCCGGAAGTCTTTGACCTTCGAGCATGGGAACAAGGAACGCGACCCGCTGGCCGCCGAGGCTCACGTCCAGTTCGGGGAGGGCCGCGGGAGAAGACTCCGTGGACCAGCCGATGACGAAACTCGGGTCACCCGGTTCCTCCTGGCTTCTGATGCCACGGTCGCCGCCGATGACGTCCCGGAAGAGGTTTGTAACCTCGTCGGCGTGCAACGGGCGATCGTAGAACCGCACTTCGTTCATCCATCCGCTGAAGTTAGAGAGGGCGTCGCCACGGGTCCCCACGAAGAGTGGGAGTTCCCGAGGAAAGTTATCCGACCACGGTGTGCTCAGAGGACCTCCCTGAGCAGAGCCGTTGATGTAGTGCTGGAAGAGCTTGGTGTCCGCGTCGTAGGTCACTGCGATGTGGTTCCACCCGGCCGGTTGGTAGAGTTCGGGGCTGTAGTGCCCGAGGATTCCGTTTCCGTCGGCGGGAGTGAAGTGGCCGCTGAACTTATTCCTGTTGTAGAACATCCCGTAGGCGAGAGGGCCGCGCTCGAAGATTCCGCCGGCGACCTCTGCCCCGCGGGGCCTGACCCAGGCGGAGAAGGTGAAGCTCTTGCCGTCGGACCGGAACCCGGGGTGGTGGATGAAACTCCCCTTCTCCGTCAGGCGGGGCTCGTCGGGGTTCGGGAGGAGCCGCTTCTCCCCCGAGAAACGGAAGCATCTCTGGAAGGGCCCGCAGGTCTCCTGTCCCTGGTCAACGCGGACGCCGAACGAGCGGCCCTCGAGCTTTGATCCGGGAGCCGCGGGTACAATGGAGTCGAAGAGGGCCACGGTCGAGACGCCGGAGTCGAAGTGGAAGACTTCGTGCCTCGCGGATCCCCCGTCGTAGTACCCTTGCGCGCGGTTCGCGCGGATCTCGTGGAGAGCGGCGTTCGTGTGAGTCACCGCGGGCCGGAACCATTTGTTCGCCTTCCCCGTGATGTTCGGGTCGTCGGCGGTGGTCTGGATGGTGAGGTAGGATCCGGTGGCCAGGGCGGCGTTCAGGAGAACCTGGTAGTCCTGCCGGGTCGTGCCGATCTGGGGAGTGGGGATCCAGCCGAGCCGGCCCTTCATCCCGACCTTGTCCAGCAGCCCCTTCAGGGAGAAGTAGGCCCAGCCGAGGGCGTAGGCCGACGGACTGACGGATTTCTCGATCTGCCAGGTATCGGTGATCGCCATGTCGGTCATCCAGAGGGCCGTGTTCCCGTGGGAGTAGTTCCCCCAGACCCGTAGCTGCGGGGCCCGCTTCCAGAGTTCTTCGTAGTACACCGCCGCCGACAGAGGATGGGAATGGAACCAGTCGCTTCCGTCGACGTAGGTCCCGCAGGCGTTGGCGGCCATGGCCCCGTCGGCCACGCTCGAGACCAGAGCATTCAACACCTCCGGCTTGTTCAGATCGGAGAAGTAGACCTGCGGTAGCCCGGGCATCTGGAAGAAGGTCCCGTCCGGGTTCCGCAGGGCCGCGGGGCAGGTCTCCGGCGAGCCGTTCCCGAGGAGGCAGAGCGGGTTCGCGAGGTTCAGCGCGCTCGCGATGGAATGGAGGACCGGACACGTCCCCTGGGCGCGGATGGACTGGAGGCTAACTCCGAGGCCCGGGATGGGATCGAACTTCCCCCAGCTCGTGACCTGGTTTCGTTTCTGGACCCAGGTGTCCTCGGAGAGCTGGAGCTCGGTGAAGCCCATGCGGCTGGCCTTCGCAGAAATTGCTGATGCGTTTTCGGGGCAGATCCGGCTCCCGCAGCTGGACGCGGGAGGAGCGGTCAGGAAGAGTGACGATCCGTTCTCGGCCCGGGTCCCGAAGGTCTCCTTGAGCTCCTTCACCTGGACCATGAACTCCCGGCTCCTGAACTGGTGGGAACTCAGGAGAAGGACGAACCCGCTACCGAGGAGCGGTCTGGTTGGGAGCGGACTCAGGACGGCGCCGATCTTCGGTCCTTGATCGAGCGGGAAGGTGTTCATGGTCGGCATCTGGAGGGCCACGGAGTTATCGCAGTTGCCGGTGAGGCAGTAGGAAGCGAAGGTTCCGACGTCGCTCGTGCAGACGTGCGACCCGTTGGCGAAACCCACGTACCCGAGCTTGCACTCGACGTCCGGAGAGAGGGTGAACCGGGACTCGAGCCCGAGCCGCTCGCCGTGCCGGCTCTTCTCCACCACGCCGGCGACCTTGAACGAGGCTCGGTTGCTCTCGGTGAGGATCTCGACGTCGATCCACTGCTCCGGCAGGGAGCTCGAACGGAGGCGGAGCACGCGGGCCTGGCTTCCCAGGCGTTTGTTTAGAATGCTTAGGGAGTCCACCGCGTGCCGTTCAGTCCCCTGAGTGATCACAAACGGCTGGTGCTTCTCCGGGAGGACTTCGCCATTTATCGTCCGGAGCGAGACCACCTCTCCTGCCTCGGAGAAGACGAAGGGACCAACCGAGAACTGCGTCCCTCCATCATCGTCCGCCGGCGCATCCTCGAGCTGCGGGGTACCCGAGACACTCGCCGTGCTGACCATGCCTGCCTGCAGGTCGGGCGAGGGAACCTGGTAGTTACAGGCCGAGGCGAGAAGGCTCACGAGGACGATGAGGGTCAACTTCTTCATGGATGCTCCTGAGGATGGTAGAGCCTTGGATGCAAGCGCGCCGCCAGACACTGATCTGTAATTTATTCATTTCTCGTCGCGGAGGTGTCTAAGTTTTAGACAGGTGACGCCGACCTTACTCGGCGATCGCGTTATGCCTTAAAGAGACATCGCGAACATTCTGATGAATTTTATCTGAGATCTTAAGGATTTGGATGAGTTTTTCTAGAAAAGAGATAGCCTAGTACTTAGTTATACACTTTAAACTCTTCACTTTTTAAACCTCTAACGAAG
>SXUH01000220.1 GCA_005791855.1 Bdellovibrionales bacterium | reverse complement strand
GTGGGCGCGTACCTTAGCGTAACTGCCACGCACGCCGCTGCGCTGAAGGTTAACCAGGGGTCCGCCCTCGATATCATTAAGAAGGCGCAGCTCGAGGCGGAGGAGCTTCGGAAGAAGGCCCTCGCCGACGCGAAGCAGATCGTCCGCGACGAGCGCAGCCAGCTCGAGCACGAGATGGAGAAGAAGAAGAAGCACCTGACGGACTTCGAACGGGGGCTGACGAAGAAAGAGGTCGCCCTCGAGCAGAAGTCGGAGCTCGCCCAGAAGGATGCGGACCGGGTGAAGCAGAAGGAAGTCGAAGTCGAGAACCGGGTCCAGAAGCTCGATGCGGAACTCAAGCGGAGTGCCGAGATCCAGGAAGAGCTCGCAAGCAAGCTCACCCAGGTCGCGGGCCTCACCAAGGACCAGGCGAAGGCCGAGCTCATCGCCCAGGTCGAAGAAGAAGCCAAGGTCGACGCCGCGATTAGAGTGAAGCGGGTCGAAGAAGAAGCCAACGAAGAAGCCGAGAAGCGGGCCAAGCGGATCGTCGGGATCGCCATCCAGCGCTTCGCCGGTGAGTACGTCGCCGAGCAGACCATCTCCTCCGTGGAGATCGCCGACGACGGAGTGAAGGGCCGGCTCATCGGCCGGGAAGGTCGGAACATCCGCGCCTTCGAGCAGATCTGCGGCGTGGACCTCATCATCGACGACACCCCGGGGATCGTGACGATCTCCTCCTTCAACGTCGTCCGGAAGGAGATCTCGCGGATGACCATCGAGCGGCTCATCGCCGACGGCCGGATCCATCCGGCGAAGATCGAAGAGTTCTACGATAAGTGCAAGCACGAGTTCGAATCGCGCCTCCGGGAGCTCGGAGAGAAGGCGCAGATGGAGATCGGTGTCCACGGGATGCACCCGGAGATCCTGAAGCTCATCGGCGCGCTCAACTGGCGAACCTCGTACACCCAGAACCAGTACCAGCACGCCCTCGAGTCCGCGTTCCTCGCCGGGAACATGGCGGCCGAGCTCGGGCTCAACGTGAAGCAGGCCCGGCGCGCGGGCCTGATCCACGACATCGGCAAGGTCCTCGACGCTTCGGCGGAGGGGTCCCACGCGGTGATCGGAGCGGACTTCGCGAAGAAGTACGGCGAGTCTCCGGACATCGTCCACGCGATCCGCGCGCACCACGACGACGAGAAGCCGGAGTCGGTCCTCGCGCACCTCGTGGCCGCGGCCGACGCCCTCTCCGGCGCCCGGCCCGGAGCGAGGAAGGCCCTCAAGGAATCCTACGTCTCCCGGCTCTCCGACATCGAGAAGATCGTCAACGGCTTCGAAGGTGTGCACCGGAGCTACGCCATCTCCGCGGGCCGCGAGGTCCGGGTGCTGGTGGAGAACGAGAAGGTGTCCGACGAGCAGACCATCATGCTCTCCCGGGACATCGCGCGGAAGATCGAGCAGGAGATGTCCTACCCGGGCACGATCAAGGTCTCCGTGATCCGAGAGACCCGGGCCGTCGGGATCGCGAAGTAAGTCCGTAGGTCAGAGGAGGAGTCATGGAAAAGTGTGCGATCGTCACCGGATCCTCCTCTGGCCTGGGCCTCGAGATCACCCGCTCCCTGCTCGAGGCGGGCTACGTCGTCTTCGGCGGCTCGCGCTCGGGGACGGAGGTGGAGCACGAGAACTTCTACGACGTGGAACTCGACGTCACCTCCGAGGAATCGGTGGAGGAGTTCTACGAGACCATCCGCGAGTTCACGGAGAAGGTCCACCTGGTGGTGAACAACGCCGGGATCTGCGAGATGTCGCCGCTCTCGGAGACGAGCTCCGAGGCCTTCGAGCAACACCTCGCGACCAACACCCTCGGGCCCTTCCTCCTCTTCCGCGGCCTCGAGCCCTTCCTCGTGAAGGACGAGACCCACGTCATCTCCGTCCTCTCCACCGCGGCCCGCTTCGGCTACCCGAACGTCAGCGCCTACACCGCCTCGAAGTTCGGCCAGCTCGGGATCATCGAGAGCCTGAAGAAGGAATGGAAGGACCACCGGCTCAAGTTCACCAACCTGTACCCCGGGGCCATCGACACGCCTCTCTGGGATAAGCTCGGCACCCAGTTCTCGCGGAAGAAGATGCTCAAGACCTCGGACTTCATGGCGGTCTTCGACTTCGTCGTGGCCGCGCCGGCGAACATCCAGTTCCCGGAGATCACCTTCCTCCACCGCGACGGGTACCTGGAATGAAACCCTTCCTCACCACCCGGCGGAAGACCATCGAGCTCGGCGTCCTCCTCGTCCTCGGCGCCGGCTTCTACCTCCTCTGGCCGGGCCCCGAGGGCGTCGTCCTCTTCAGCTTCGGCTACGTCTGGAACTGGGTCGGCTCGCAGGACCTGCAGGGGATCCTCGAGAACAAGCGCTACCGCTTCTCCATGCTCAAGCTCGTCGTGAACCTCCAGAAGATCTTCCAGAGGCCCGTCGCAGGTGCTCCGGAGGCCGTGAAGATCCCGGTGCGGATCCTGCCCGCGGGACTCTTCTGGCTCATGGTGATCACCTTCAACGAGAGCACCATGCCCTGGTGGAGCACCTTCCTCGGCAGCCTCTGCTTCGAGCTCGTCCAATTCCTTCCCTCGCTCGTGAAGGGGAAGAAGGTGGAAGTCGTTTGAGGCTCATCCCCGTCGCCCTCGCACTCTTCCACCGGAGCTCCGCCGATGGCCTCGAGGTCTGGGTGCAGACCCGGGAAGACGATGGCCCGTACCAGGGCCTCCTGGAGTTCCCCGGCGGAGGGATCGAGCCGGACGAGGAGCCCCTCGCGGCGGCCATCCGGGAAGTGGAGGAGGAGGTCGGAATCACGGTCGGGCCACTCGGGTCGAAGTTCATGGGGATCTACCCCAACGAGCTCGAGGGTCGAACCATCCTGCTCTACGTCTTCTTGTTCCCGGACCCCGGGTCCCTCCAGGCGAAAGGTCGCTGGCTCCCGGTGAACGGTGAAGACCTGAGCTCCCCCTACCGGGGCCTCATCCCGGCGCCGAACCACCGGATCATTGATGATCTCTACAAATCACTATATGATCCGGCCAAATGAATAGCACCACCCAGATCATCTCGCACTTCTTCCTGCTCGCGTTCGCCTTCGGGACCCAGCTCTTCTCGCCGGTGGTGAGCACCCGGCTCACCGGCGTCGGCTTCTACAAGCTCGGCACCTCCATCGTCCTCGCGGCCCTCGTCCTCGCTCTCGGCGTCGACCTCTTCATGGCCCCGGCCCTCGCCGCCCCGGAGGCCGTCTGCTACGGCGTCCTCATCGCCACGAACATCCTCGCCTCCGTCCTCCACCGGGATCAGAAGTCGATCCCCATGTGGGGCCTCTACGTCGTCCAGCTCGTGGCCTTCGTCGTGCTCACGTTCCACACCTTCGGCTTCGACCCACTCTGGATCATGTTCTTCGTCCTCTCCACGGTCCTCCTCGGCATCAGCAACTTCTCCATGCTCCTTGGCCACTACTACCTTGTGGTCCCGAAGCTCAGCGAAGAGCCGCTCGTCTACTGCCTCTACATCTTCTGGGTCGCCTTCTTCCTGAAGATCGTCTCCTCCCTCGCGGTCGTCTTCTCCTTGGGAGCGCCCTACCTCGAAGAGGGGACGATGCTCGGGGACGGCTACATGTACAACTGGCTCTTCATTTCCATGCGTTACCTCTGGGGGTTCGTCGCTCCCGTGATCCTGAGCCTCTTCACCTACAAGCTCTGCCGGCTCCGCTCGATCCAGAGTGCGACCGGCGTGCTTTACATCGTGGAGTTTTTTGTTATTGTGGGCGAACTGGTCTCGGTCTACCTAATGGCGAAGCACGGTTTACCACTATGATGGAAGTTCAGGTCACATGCACGGGCTGCGGCTCCGGGAACGAAGTTCACCCGGACACGGCCGCGCACAAGCTCGAGTGCCACGTCTGCAAGTCGGTCACGGATCTGCGGTTCACCGAGGAGCACGAAGCCGGGATCCTGAAAGACTGCCCCGTCTGCTCCCGGCAGGACTTTTATAAACAAAAGGATTTTAACCGAAAGATCGGCGTGGCCCTCTTCGTGATCGCGGCCATCCTTTCCATCTGGACCTACGGCCTTTCTCTCCTTGCCCTCTACCTCGTTGACCTCTTACTTTTCAGAAAACTTTCACTGGTAGCTATCTGTTATAAATGCCGTACCAATTTTAGGAACGTATCTAATATGAAGGACTTACCGGACTTCGATCACGAGATGAATGACCGCATTGTTTACTCGGATCATGACTTTAAGGGTAAGCCTCTATCCCATTGAAACCTTAATAAAATTCAATAAATATTAATGGGTTAGCTCAGATGTTTTTTCACCCTGAGTGTGGTATAATTGATTTCTGTTTTCTGGATTACTAACAGGAGATCCTCAGTATAGAACCTCCCGCTGCCGAGTCACAGCTTTTACCCCATCCGCAGATGTGCACCCTCTCTCTCCCCCCAACTAGGTTATTCGTATGAGTACTGATCAAGAGTTTTTGGTCCTTTTCCTATCTCTGGGCCTGTCCGCGTTCTTCGCCGGAGCCGAGTCCGCCCTCATGTCCCTGCCGCACGAGAAGGCGAAGCAGATCGCGGAAGAGCACGGGATCGACTCCTGGGCGATGAAGCGCTGGCTCCAGATGCCGAACGACATCCTGACCACCATCCTCGTCGGGAACAACTTCGTGAACATCTTGATCGCGGCCCTCTCCACCAACATCACCGAGAGGTACTTCTCGAACGACGCCCTCGCCATCAGCGTGGGTGTGACGACGATGGCGATCCTCCTCTTCGGGGAGATCGCGCCGAAGACCTTCGCCCGGGGCCACGCGGTGAAGATCGCCCCCTTCGCGCTCATCGCGCTCATCGCGATCTACTACGTCCTCTATCCGATCATCAAGCTCTTCACCAAGATCATCCAGCTCGTCCTGGGCCAGAACGCCCACGTCCGGGGCCGCCTCGTGACCAAGGACGACATCGAGGTCATGGTCGAGATGGCCGAGGAAGAACGGACCATCGATTCCAAGCAGCTCGACCTCCTGAACTCGATCCTCGAGTTCCCGTCGATCAAGGTCAAGGACATCATGGTCCCGCGGACCAGCATCGAGGCCATCCGGAAGGACAGCAACTTCAACCAGGTGATCAACATGGTGAGGGAGGTCGCCCACAGCCGGTACCCGGTCTACGACGAGGACCTCGACGACGTCCTGGGCTTCCTCCACGTGAAGGACCTCGCCTTCACCAGCCCGGAGGAGCAGAAGGACTTCGACATCACCCGCTACATCAAGCCGCCGTTCTTCGTCTACGAGCACATGAAGATCCAGGCCGTCTTCGACCACATGAACCGGAAGAAGGTCCACCTCGCCCTGGTGAAGGACGAGAACGGGATCGTCGTGGGGATGCTCACCCTCGAGGACATCATGGAGGAGATCTTCGGGGAGATCCAGGACGAGCACGACGACGAGGAGGACGGGATCCCCGGGGTGGAGAGCGAAGAGGGCGTCATGGTGCCGTCGACGATCTCCCTGCGCGACCTCTACAACGAATACGACATCGAGATCCCGCTCAACGACAACTACTCGACCCTCAACGGGTTCCTCATGGAGCAGCTGGGGAACAGCTTCCCGAAGAAGGGCCACATGATCATCTGGGACGGGTACTCCTTCGAGCTCCTGAAGGTGAAGAACTCGGAGATCAAGGAAGTGCGGATCAAGTCGATCAACGGCGAGCACCTGCGGGAGCCGGAGAAGATCGAGAAGACCCAGGTCACCCAGCTCACCGACGAGCACAAGGTCATCGGGGCGAAGTAGGATGGAAGCGAAACTCTGGCCCGTGTGCGTGATCGGCGGCGGCTCCGCCGGCACCATGGCCGCCCTCCGGACCATCCTCAACAACGACGAGTGCCTCTTCATCCCGGGGTCGCCGAAGGACAAGAAGAAGTCCCGCGCGCTCTGGGTGCGGAAGGTGGAGAACATGCCCGCGCACTTCCACTACAAGCGGGGGATCGAAGAGCCCAACGCCGAAGTGGTGAAGTGGATCGGAGAGTCGGCGTTCAGGGCCAACCTCCACACGCTGAGGAACACCGGCGTGCAGAAGATCGACCGGACGGGGTCCCACTTCGAGGTCACCGACTCGAAGGGGGCGGTCCACCGGGCGAGCTACGTCATCCTCTGCACGGGCGTGATGGACGTCCAGCCCGAGATCCAGGGGTCCATCGAGGCCGTCTTCGACTACGCCAACGCCCAGACCATCGACTACTGTCTCATCTGTGACGGGCACCACGTGCTG
>SXUH01000219.1 GCA_005791855.1 Bdellovibrionales bacterium | reverse complement strand
CCATCGTGATCGGCGGCGGGGTCGCCTGCAACTCCCGCCTCCGGACCCTGATGCGCGAACACTTCAAGTCCGTCCACGTGGTGAAGCCGGAGTTCTGCACCGACAACGCCGGCATGGTCGCGAACTGGGCGGCGCTCGTGCCCGAGCTTAAGGTGCCCGTCCCCGAGTGCCTCGCCCTCGACGCCAGAAGCCGCTTCGTGGAGAAGAAGTGATGGCCCGGTTTCCCACGGCCAAAAAGAGCTTCGGTCAGCACTTCCTGAATTCCCCGAAGGTCATCAGCAAGATCACCTCCCCGCTCCCGGACGGCGTCGACGCCATCGTGGAGATCGGCCCGGGGCCCGCGGTGCTCACTCCGCACCTCGCGGCCCACGGGCTTCCGATCTACGTGATCGAGATGGACGAGCGCTTCGTGGAGCTCCTCTCACCGGTGGTGGAGCCCGATCGCATCTACCGGCAGGACGCGCTGGAGTTTGACTGGGACGAGTTCTTGAAGACGAAGGGCTTCGCCGCGATCTGGCTGGTGTCGAACCTTCCCTACAACGTCAGTGTCCCCCTCACCCTCTCCTTCCTCCGGATCCCGCAGATCAAGGAGATGACTCTGATGTACCAGAAGGAGGTGGCGCAGAAGATCCTCCCGAACGACCCGCGGAACTCCATGGGCTCGCTCCACGTCCTCTGCACCTCCCAGTTCGACGTCTCCCACGTGGTCTACGCGCCTCCGGGGGCCTTCCAGCCGCCGCCGAAGGTCGAGTCCCAGGTCCTGCACTTCAAGCGCAAGGTGACCCCGCTCGTGCCCCTGGAAGAGATCGATCCCTTCGAGAAGTTCCTCCGGCTGGTGTTCGCGCAGAAGCGCAAGCAGCTCGGTGGGATCCTGAAGAAAGACTGGGGTCCGGACCTCGCCGAAACCTGCCTGCAGAAGGTCGGGATCGACGCCCAGATCAGGGCCGAGGCCCTAAGCCTAGAACAAGTGCTCAGACTATTTGAGGTTTATTCCCATTCTCAAGCGTAGGCCCAGGTGCTATAGTTCCTCTTCTTATGGGCGTTAAGATCATCTGTAAAAATCAACGGGCCGGGTACGACTACTTTCTGGAAGACAAGTATGAGTGCGGACTCGTCCTGGTAGGAACAGAAGTTAAGTCGCTGCGTCAAGGTAAGGGCATGATCAACGAGGCCTATGTTGTGATCGACTCCAAAGGGGAAGCCTGGCTTCAGAACGCAACCATCCCCCACTACGATTTCGGAAACATCAATAATCACGTCGAAACCAGACGGCGTAAGCTTTTGTTAAAGCGTGAGGAAGTTCACGCCATCGAGAAGAAAATGGCCACGAAAGGCTTTACTCTCATACCCTTGGCGCTCTACTTTAAAGACTCCCTGGTGAAATGTGAAATCGCCCTCGCCAAGGGGAAAAAACTCTTTGATAAACGCGATACAGCTGCTAAAAAGGACGTTGAGCGTAAACTGAGAAAAGGGCAATTTGAGTGATGGAATCCACCCAAGATAACGTCAGAAGCATTTACCCGTTTAATCAAAGTAAGAACTTCACCCACGAAGAGGCACTGGAACTCGTGCCCCTGCTCATGCACATCTCCGCCAAGACCAAGCGCGACCTCAATGTCCTCAACTCCCAACTCTCCTTCTTCAAGACCAATAGCGACAAGGCCCAGCTCATCCAGGAGAAGATCAACAACAGCCTCCAGAGCTGGTCGGACAAGGTTCGCCGGTTAGGGGCGATCCCGGTTTCTCTGTGTAAGGTCCGGATCCCGGGAGACGACGGTCACTATCTCTGGGAGTATCCGGAGAATCGACTATTCATGCACTAACCGCTAAAGCGGATTTTCACCGGTACTTTCGGACGTCCAAAAAATCTTCCAGAAGGTAGAGACCTACCAAAGCCCGCCGATCCCCTCGATCAAGATCTTCACGCCGATGATCGCCAGGAGCGCGTTGACGACGAGGTTCATCTTCTGGTCGGAGATCTTCTTCCCGAGGGGGAGCGAGAGGGAGACGCCGAGGACGGAGCCGAGCATAAGCACGCCCACGTGCCCTTTTAGCGCCACAAAGTCCACGCCGGCCCCGCCGAAGAAGGCGATGATCTTCGAGAGCTGCAGGAGCATCTGGCCCGCGCTCTTGGTGGAGAGGACGCCGTCGCGGTCGAGCTTCAGGCGGTTGAAGAAGGGAGTGACCATGGGGCCCACGGCGCCGACGAAGATGCCGAGGAAGCCGGAGACCGCTCCGAGGACGGTGAAGGTGCGCAGCCGGGGGGCCGTCTTGGGATGGAGCCTCAGGGGCAGCACGGAGGAGATCAGGAAGAGGCCCACGAGGACCTTGAGCCAGTCGGGGTTCACGTGGTCGAAGAGCAGAGCGCCGACCCAGGCGAAGGGAAGCATGAGGCTTCCGTAGGCGAGCACCACCTTCCAGTTCACCTTCCGGTGGTGGATGAGGGCGCGCAGGCTGTTGGCGGTGATCTGGGTGAAGCTGTGGAGCGGGATCGCGAGCTGGGGCGGGTAGATGAGGAGCAGGCCCGCCAGGATGAGGGAGCCGCCGCCGAGGCCCGTGAGACT
>SXUH01000218.1 GCA_005791855.1 Bdellovibrionales bacterium | reverse complement strand
TATTTCTTTCTGAGTCGGTGAGTAGCCGTTAGCCCTCACGTAGTCAGTGATAAAATCTAAAACTTCTTTTTGTTTTTTGGTAAGTGCCATAACTTCTCCGTAGTTTTTCCGTACAAAGGTAGTATAGGCGTACTTTTTCCGTAGTTCAACAGAAAAATAGAAAATTTTTTCTTAATACTGCGAAGCCACCGATCGCGACTGCTCGGAGGCTTCTTTGTCGATGACAGTGAGAGCTTCCTTGATGGTCTTGCTGATGGATGAGAAGATCTGCGGGACGTTGAGCTGTTTGTTCAGGACCCAGTGGTCGGTCTCGGCGGTGTACTCGTAGGTGAGGAAGGTTTCCTTCGGAGAGGTCTCGGTCAGGGTGTAGACCACGGAGCGCGTGTCGAAGTCCGAGCTCTTCTTGAACTTCGGCTTGATCAGGCTGGTGACCTCCTCGTCGCCCAGCATCCGCTGGCTGATGGAGGTGGTCCGCTGGCCCTTCTCGTTGGTCCCGTCCCTGACCTCCACCAGTTCGTAGTACCGAGTGTTGCCCAGGTGGTAGAGCTTCTTGCCCACGAGGTAGGATTCGGACTGCGCGGTCTGCGGGATCCCGGTTTCGAGGAAGCTCTCCACCACCTGCTCGTGGTGGTACTTGCAATCGTAGGACGCGGGGGTGAACTCTCTCTTACTCCGGAGCTTGTTGTTGCACTTGTCGGCGAAGTTGGTGATGCCCTTCCGGACGACGGCGATCGGGTACGGGATGGTCCGCGACGCCGAGCCGGTGTACCGGCGGACGGAATCGTTCTTGCCGGACCTCAGCGCGATCCCTCCGAAGTCCTCCGACTTGTCGATCTTGTATTCGGCGTGGGAGCTCAGGGAAGCGGCGAGCGTGGCAAGCAAAATGAGATTCTGTCGTTTCATGGTTTCCTCGGATTCTGGGTAAACCTAATTTTAACTCTGATTAAGAAAAATTGGGGAAGAAATTTCAGGGGCGCGAAAAAAGTTCGCCGTTCACGGAGCTATCGCCTCGGCTATTCCTCGAGGGCTTCGTACCTGACGGAGACCACTTCGTAGCTCTTCTCCCCCGCCGGCGTCGGCACGGAGACGTCGTCGCCCGCTTCCTTCCCGAGGAGGGTCCGGCCGATGGGAGACTGCCAGCTGATCCGCCCCCGGGCCGTGTCCACCTCGTCCACGCCGACGATGGCGTAGGTCTTCCGGCGCCCGTCTTCATCGCAGACCTCGACGGTGGCGCCGAACTGGACCTTCGCGGAGCGGACCTGGCCCGGGTCCACGACGACGGCGTCGTCGAGGCGAGCGGTGAGGAAGCGCACCCGGCGGTCGATCTCCCGGAGCCGGCGCTTGCCGTAGAGGTAGTCGGCGTTCTCCGACCGGTCGCCGTTGCTCGCGGCCCACTGGACGAGCTTCGTGACCTCGGGCCTCTCGACCCGGAGGAGAGCTTCGAGCTCCCGCAGGAGCTTCCGGTGGCCCCCGGGGGTGATGTAGTTACTTTTTTTCATTCCCCGGCTCCAGCTCGAGGAGGCCCTCGGAGATCACGTCCCGGAGCTCCGCCGAGCACTCCGGGCTCGCGGCGTAGATCCGGAGCATGGCCAGGGGCGGGGTGCTGGTCTTGTTCTGGATGTAGTCGTCGAGGGCTTCGATGAGGGCGTCGAGCTTCGGGTCGGGGTCGTCCCCCCTCTCCACCAGGCACGCCTGGAGGACGAAGCCCATCACCAGGGGAGCCTTGTTCTCCTCGTACTGGTGGAGCTTGCGCTTCTGGTAGAAGTAGTAGAGCACCCCGAGGAGGGTGAAGAGTGCGATCTCGATCAGCAGATTGGCCCAGAGACTATCCATGGTACAGCCCGAAAAAAGTTAGCAGAGGAACGTTGATGAACAACGGGGACGGGGCGATGACCCAGACCCAGAGGAAGCTCCTCCGGAGGAGCGGCGAGCGCTGCTTGAGCGCCTTCTTGTCCAGCCAGAGGCCCGCGCCCTGGATGAGAAAGTACCCCAGCATGGTCCCGAAGTAACTCCTTTTGTAGAGGACGAAGTAGGGGAGGTTGCACATCACCTCGTGGAAGGCCCCCGAGGCGAGGAAGGCGATGAGGAGCTTCCGCTCGGACCGGCGGCCGGAGACGCCGCAGCTGATGTCCCGGAGCCAGTCCTGGATCCACAGGTTCCAGTGGCGGCCCCAGAACTCGCTCAGCGACTTCGCGAGGAGCGGCCTGTGGTGGATCGGGTAGGTCGGGACCGGGTTCCAGGTGAAGAGCAGCTGTCCGAGGGCCCCGACGGCTTCGGTGAAGAAGAGGAAGAAGGGGGAGAAGAGCAGGACGTCGAGGTACGACAGCGGGTAGAGGCACTCCCGCGCGAGGACGACGAGGATCAGCGACAGGAGGCCGTTGATGAAGAACGTCGCGAGGTGGGGGGCCTTCGTGGCCGGGACGAAGCGCAGGCTCCGCACCGACAGGTAGGGCGTGATGAAGAAGTCGAGGAAGGGCCGCCGCGCGGGCTTCGGTTGGAGGCCCCAGTTCACGGCCTTCATCGCGAAGTAGCAGAGGATGAAATTGACGGCAAACACGAGTGGATAGGTCAGAGATTTCCTTTGGTGGAGCGGCCCGCTCTCCGAGTATAAATCCTTAGAATTGTGTCGGAAAGAAAATAAAAACATCCTTCAACCCGCCCTCGATTTTTCCGATACGTCTCCTGAAGGAGGCAGCGTATGTTCCATGCCAAAGGTTTAAAAGATCTCCTAAAGACCGTCCCGCTCACGGAAGACTTCTTCGTCGGCCTCGACCCGTTCCACCTGAACTTCATCGACATGTGCTTCAAGCGATCCCTGGACGAGCAGATCGGCATGATGTCAGAAACGGAGTTCGGAAACTACCAGATCTTCCTGAAGTACAAGAGCGAATACGAAGAGGACTTCTACCCCGAGATCAAGACCACAAAAAAAGCTTCGTAACTCCTAGTCGTCCCCCGGAAGCAGATGGTATCATCTGTTCCTATGACAACATCACACTGGATCAAGCAGCACACCTTCAGTTCCCCCGACATCTCCACGGACGTCCTCATCGTCGGCGGCGGCTTCGCGGGCCTCTCCACGGCCTACTGGATCTCGGAGACGAGGCCCGACCTGAAGATCACTCTCGTGGACCGCGGGGCCTGCGGCTTCGGCGCGAGCGGACGGAACGCGGGCTTCCTCACCAAGGGCAGCGCCTCCTTCTACCAGAGCCTGTGCGTGAAGTGGGGCGCCGAGCGGGCCCTGGAGATCCTGCGCTTCGCGGAGGAGTCCATCAGCCTCCTCCAGCAGAACATCCTGAAGGCCTCGCCGGAGATCAAGGTCGAACGGACCACGTGCCAGACCCTCTTCCAGACCGACGCCGCCCACGGGGCCTGGAAGGACGAGCGGTTCGATCCGGAGAAGTTCGGCTTCGGCTGGAAGAAGCAGGACCACCTGCCTCCGTCCCTCCGGAGCAAGTTCTTCGGGGCCCTCGAGGGCGCCAACGAGTACAAGATCAATCCGGTCCAGCTCATGGGCTCGCTGAAGAAGCTCCTCCAGGCCCGGAAGGTCCAGGTCCTCGAGAACGTCAGCGTCTACGAGATCACCCCGGAGGGGATCAACACGGAGATCAACCGCATCCGGGCCAAGCAGGTCGTCCTCGCCCTGAACGGCTACTTCTCCGAGTACCACTCGGCCTTCGAGAAACTCATCCTCCCGTACCGCGCCCAGATGGTCGCGGTCGAGACCGACGAGGAGCTCGACTGCCCGGCGCTCTACTACGATCCGCCGGAGCGGGTCTACTGGCGGAAGACGAGCAGCAAGGTCTTCCTCGTCGGCGGGAAGCGGCTCCTCGACGTGCGCGGAGAGCACAGTAACTTCGACAAGATCACGCCGGTGATCCAGCAGGGCCTCGAGGCCTACCTCCGGGACAAGCTCCGGCTCAAGTACAAGGTCATCAACCGCTGGTCGGGGATCATGGGCTTCACGGACCACGAGCTTCCCTACATCTGCGAGGTGGCCGCGCCCGTCCCGACGTTCATGCTCGGAGGCTTCAGCGGCCACGGCATCGGCCTCGGGTTCAAGTCCGGGCTGGAAGTGGCCGAGCTCGTCGCCGGGAAGAAGCCGAAGTCCTTCTTCTCCCAGTTCAGAGAGCCAGAAATCCGGCTATGAGAAAGACCACCCTCATCTTCGCGCTCGTCACTGCGGGGCTGCTCGCCCTGACCTTCTGGAGCTGGCAGCAGCTCAAGATCTCCCCGGTGACGACGACGAACCTCCGGCTGGCCCTCGACAACGCCGTGGAGACGCTGGATCCGGCGACGTCCTTCAGCGACGACTCCCTCTTCGTCTCGGCCCAGGCGCTGGAGCCCCTGTACCAGTACCACTACCTCAAGCGGCCCTACGAGATCGAACCGCTGGTGGCCGACGGACTCCCGCAGTACTCGGACGGGGGGAAGACCCTCCGGATAAAGATCAAGAAGGGCGTGACCTACCATCCGCACCCGGCCTTCAAGAACGGGAAGCGCGAGCTCGTCGCCGAGGACTTCGTCAACAGCCTCAAGCGCCTGGCCCTCGACTCCCTCCGGAGCCCCGGGAGGAACCTCTTCTCGGGCCTCGTCGACGGCTTCGACGACCTCGGCCGGGTCCTCGGGAACGACTGGCGGAAGATCCCGTCGGCCCCGCTCCCCGGGTTCAGAGCGCTCGACTCGCACACCCTCGAGATCCGGCTGCTGAAGAACGAGTCCAACATCATCTACTACCTCGCGCTGAACTTCCTCAGTCCGCTCCCGTGGGAGCTCATCGAGCACCAGGAAAACGACCTCGACGAGGTCATGATCGGCACCGGCCCCTACCAGTACCGCGGGTTCAACAAGGTCTTCTACGAGCTGGTGAAGTTCAACGACTACCGCGTCGACTACTACCCGGGCTCCGGGGACCGCTACGCCAACGTCCAGAAGCTCCTGAGCGACTCCCTCGAGCACATCCCGTTCATCGACGCCGTCCGCTTCTACGTGACCTCGAGCGAGAACGAGCGGTGGGAGAAGTTCTTCCGGCGCGAGATCGACATGCTCAACGTCCCGAAGACCTTCCTCCCGCGGCTCTACGACGAGAGCGGCCAGCTCAACCCGGAGCTGCGGAAGGACAACGTCGAGCTCAAGCACTTTCCGATCCTCGCCAACCGCTGGCTCGCGTTCAACATGAAGGACCCGGTGCTCGGGAAGAACGAGTACCTGCGCCGGGCGATCGCCTTCTCCATCGACTACGAGAAGTACATCCACCTCATCTCCCGGAACACCAACCTCCGGGCGAACTCGGTGCTGGTCCCGGGGATCGCCGGGTACATGCCCGCCAAGGACTTCCGCTTCCGCTTCGACCGGGAGCTCGCCAAGGAGTACCTCCGGAACGCGGGCTTCAAGGACGTCGCGGCGATCCCGCCGATCGTCTACTCGACCCGCGGGAACCAGGCGATCAACACCCTCGAGGCCGAGTTCATCAAGGAGCACCTCGAGGCCATCGGCCTCACGGTGAAGATCCAGGTGCTGAGCTTCGGCGAGTTCCTGAGCAAGGGGCGGGCGGGGGAGCTGATGTTCTTCACCGACAACTGGTTCTTCGACTTCCCGGACGGGTCGAACATCCTCCAGCTCCTCGTCTCCTCGAACTCCCCGGGGATCAACAAGTCCGCGTACTCCAACCCGCGGATCGACGAGCTCTACACCCGGCTCAAGGGGTCCGCGAGCCTGGACGAGCGGGACCAGATCATCCACGAGATGGAGGAGATCGTCTTCGACGACGT
>SXUH01000217.1 GCA_005791855.1 Bdellovibrionales bacterium | reverse complement strand
GGCGTTGCCCTTGCCGGTCTTGGCGACGAGGCTCGGGTTCGTCGTCACCCCATCCACGAAGCCCCAGGACCAGGCGGTTTTAATCTCGGCGATGTCACCAGTATCAATGAAAAATTCCATCATTCACTCCTAAAAAGGTCGGGCATAAACGCCTTGCTCAGTTTTAAATCTGAATCATAATAAAAAGCATGTCTACATTTGGCCACTTCTGGCTCTTAATATTTTTCTTTGTCGCGGCAAGGCAAGGGCTGGCCATCACCTTGGTTCCCAACCTCCCGGAGCACGGTGTGCTGAGCCCGGATAACGGTGGCCGGATCGACCCGAAGATCGACTACGAACGCTTCAGTGGCCGGGTCTCGGACAAGGACGACCGCTCCCGGGTCTACAAGATCCGGGTGGAGAACAACAACACCAAGTTCTTCCGCTCCGGGGACCTCGTCACCTTCAAGGTGAACCTGCAGAACAACCGCAACCCCTGCAAGGGCTACGTCCGGAGCGTCGAGGACTTCCACTTCACCATCTTCGTGGAGAGCCTCGCCCCGTGCTTCTCCACCAGCGAGTACTTCCGCCGCGGGACCGTGCTGAACTTCCACTCCCAGGTCCTGGGGATCCGGGTCTTCGAGGCGACCCAGTTCCGCGAGCAGATGATCGTCCGCAAGGAAGACTTCCTGAAGCAGCTCAACGAGATCAACCACTTCTTCTGGACCTTCGACCAGCAGAAGGTGAAGACGGCCATCGAGTACGACGAGAAGATCAACGCCCTCCAGAGGGAGAAGCGCAAGGCCCTGGACGACATGATCGCGCTCAAGCAGGAGAAGCTCATCCTCCAGAACGAACTCATGAAGAAGCTCACCGAGCTGGACGAGTCGCTGCTCTTCTACCGGGTCGAGCGCCAGGACCTCATGACCGACCGCTGGAACCTGGACCACGACGCCGGTCTTCCGGTGGGCCAGCGGCCCCAAGCGATGAAGAACCCGTAACCAGTCTGGAAAAAATTTCTCTCTGAAGTTCCCCCGGGCCCCGTGCTACCATGTCAGAGCTGTCGACCCTTAGCCAGGGGACTCCCATAGAATTCCTCGTCGTGAACACCCAATCCATTCTGAAGAAGGCCCTGCAGGCGGTGGGCGGGTTCCTGCGCACGGGATACCGGATCAGAATAGAAAAGTATGACCTCCTGGAGAGCGATCCGGTCCAAGTCCAAGTTAAAGAATCCAGAATTATTTCCGAAATGCCCTTGATGAACAAGTCCTGGGCCCTCCTCATTCTCTTCTTCTTCCTGGTCTACCCTGACGTCGTTCAGGAGAAGAAGGAGGCTTACCGGGGACTGGCGAGCTCGTGGACGCGCATCCCGTCCCGGAGCCTCGCGGGGCTGCACTACCTGTTCAAGGGGCACCAGGAAGACGAGCAGCGGGGCCTGGTCAAGGTCTCGGGCCCGGTGGTGCAGATCACCGGGGGCGACCAGCTCGGAGCGAAGGTCTTCCGCGAAGGCTACTCCTCCGAGATGGACCCGGGGGACTTCGAAGAGGAGCAGGACCTCGGGAACTCGGTCTTCGAGGCCACCACTCGAACCGGAACGAGCGTGGGCACGGCCTTCCTCGTCGGAAACGACATCGTCCTCACCAACCGCCACGTCATGGCCCTGACCCCGGAGTCCCGAGAGTGGCCCTGCGGGAAGTTCAGCATCCAGCTCAACCACCGAGACGAAAAGGTCGCCTGCCAGAAGGTCCGCTACTGCAGCTCCCGCTACGACTACTGCGTGGTTGAGATGCAGAAGATGAGTAACGGCGAGTCCCTGGGTTCCGAGGTCAAACCCCTGCGGTTAACCAACAAGGTACAGTCCGATAAGGACCTCTCGCTCCTGCACATTGGCAACGCCGCTGGCATGGGGATCCAAGCGTCCCGCGGCGTCGGACTTAAGATCAGTGGGGGAGAGTTCTATCACTACGCTCCAACGCTAGGGTGCTCTTCCGGAGCGCCCATCTTCAACGAGAAGCGAGAAGTCATCGGCATCAACTGGGGCCACACTGGTGGTAACTTCATCGACGACGCAGCATTTAACAGAGGCGTTCTTTCAAAGACCATCTACTCTGAGCTGATTAAAACCCACCCGCACACACTGAAAGACATCAAGAGTTTTAAGACGCTCTACTTCCGCGACCGGGGACACCGCCAGGTGAAGATCGATACCGAATCAACTAAATAAATTTATTACCCGACAACGCCGCTTCGAAGGTGAGGAAATGATAGGATTTCGTCCCTTCAAATTATTGTCTTATACCCTCAACAATCGATAGCATTGCCTAAATTTAAAAAACCAAACCAAAAGGTTTTTCTATTAAGGAGGATATCGATGTCCCGTTTAACACTCATCGTGGTGGCGTTCTTGCTGAGCCTCTCAGCGTTCGCCCAGGATCTCTCGCTCCAGGGCTTCCAGAGCCGGTTCGAGCTACTTAAAGACCCGCAAGGAAAGGTTCACGCCATCCGACTCAAGAAGGCGGCCATCCGGTTCTCCGTCATGCCGTTCATCGAGCAGATCAGGTCCGATCTCCTCGCGGCCCAGAACAGTTTCCAGAAGATGAACGAAGCCCAGCAGGAGGCCGAGATCGATGAGATGCTCGCGGACCTCGGGTTCGATCCGTCCAACAAGACCCAGGATGGGATCGAAGAAGCGCAGAAGATCCGAGAGGCCCTCCTGAATCTCCGGAACATCAACGTCGACGCCGCCATCGGCGCCGTTCGGAACTCCGCCTTCTGGGCCGAGTTCGAGGCCAAGCTCCACGAGGCCTTCCTCTTCGTCGATCCGCGGATCATGGCCAACCTCGACGACGCCCGCTTCTTCTACAAGCGACAGGTGACCTACAAGGTCGTCAAGTGGGCCCTC
>SXUH01000216.1 GCA_005791855.1 Bdellovibrionales bacterium | reverse complement strand
TTTTCAATCCTTTGCTCTACCCACTGAGCTAATCGGGCAGTTCGAAAACAGGAAGTAATTCTTCTAAAAAAGTGAACTCTAAGTTAATGTTTCAAAGAAATTTCGTCAATCAATATTAGCGAAAAGATTGCGATGACCTCGCGGGTCAAGGAGTCTGAGTGTCGTCCAAAGTAATCCCCCTAGAACTCTCCCTTCCCTGGTTTGGCGTCAATGCCCTGGCCTTCATCCCCTCTGGAGAAGATAAAAAGATAAAGCCCGAATGGGCACTCTTCAGCCACGGCTACACCTCCCACAAGGGTGACTGCCTGAACTGGGCCACGAGGCTCGTGGAGGCCGGCGTCCCCTGCATGATCTTCGACCAACCCGGACACTACCTCGGAAGCTTCCACGAAGTGAACTCCCTCCAGGACTTCAAGGACCACGTGCACGAGCTCTTCGGAGAAGCGTTCCTGCGGCTCCAGGCGCTGATGGAAGTGAACCTCGGCTTCGGCCAGTTCGCACCCTGCACCTCCGTGATCCTCGGGGGCCACTCCCTCGGTGCCTTCACCTCCATCCGCGCCCTCGAGCTCCCCGTCTTCGAGAAGCTCCAGCGGGTCGCCATCGGCATCGGCGTGGGCATCGGCCAGACCCAGGCCACGCACATCTTCGAGACCGCCTTCTACGAGAAGACCCTTTCCATCCGACGCCAGCTCGTCTCTCCCGCCCTCGATTCCAAGGCGGTCTTCGCCTGGCTGAAAGAGGAGAAGCTGAACATCACCGTCTCCAACCAGCGGATCCACATGATCACCGGCGAGGACGACATCGTGGTGGGGCCGGGGGGCGTGGAAGCCTTCAAGGCGGTGCTCGAGGCGAACGGAAACATCGTGACGGTGGATAGGCCCAAGAAGCTTCCGCACCACGAACCCGGCGGCGCCACGGCCCACCTCTACGCCTTCCTTAAGAATCACTTCGGCTGGGCCTGAGCGCAGCTCTTAGGTTCTTCAGCCAACCGGTCTTCCCCGGTCGGTCGAAGGCCGTGCCGGAGAACTTCTTCTTGAAGCTCCGGTTACTCTCCAGAGAGATGAGGCCCTCGAGCTCGGTCCCGGGGAGGTCGAGGAGCCACTCCTTGAGGAAGCGGAACGGCTCCCGGAGGTTCAGCACACCGGTGCTCCGCTCGAGGGGCCTGCGGTTCCAGGGACAGACGTCCTGGCAGATGTCGCAGCCGAAGACCTCGCCCCTCGAGGCGTCGAACCCCGCCGGGGGCTCCTGCTCCTTGAACGTCTCGATGGTGAAGGTCGAGATGCAATTTTCCGCGACGAGGGTCCGGGTCTCCACGTCGATGGCGGCCGTGGGACAGGCCTCGGCGCAGGCCGTGCACTGTCCGCAGTGGTCGACGTCGAGGGCGGCGGGCGCCAGTGGGAGCTTCTTGTTCAGGAGCAGGCTACCGATGATGAAGTAGCTCCCGTGCCTCCGGTGGATCAGCATGGAGTTCTTGGCGAACCACCCGAGCCCGGCCCGGTGAGCGAGGTCCCGCTCGAGGACCGGTTCCACGTCCAAGCTGACGACGGCCTTAAGCCCCGGGACGTCCAGAGCTTCTTCGATGGTCTGCAGTCTGCGCTTGAGGGCGTGGTGGTAGTCCTCGCCCTCGAAGCCCAGGGTGTAGGCCGCGAGCTGGTACTTCGAGTTCTCGTTCAGCCACTTCTTCGCGGGCTGGTAGCCGAAGAGGAAGACCAGGGCGGACTGGAACTCGGGGTAGACGGACCTCAGATCTCTTCGGAGATCTTTCCGGTGGTCGCTCAGGTACGAAAGGGGGCCGTGCCCGCCGGCCGCGACCCAGCGGTCGAAGCGCTCGAAGGACCGCGGCGCCGGATCTTCGGTGTAGCCCCACTCCAGGACCCCGAGGGACTCCAGGAGCTCGACCGGGAGGATGTGTGGATCTCTCATGTGGCGAAAGGAATTATCTCAATCGCGCCGGTTGGGCAAGCCTCGACGCAGGCCATGTCGAGGGTGCACTTGTGGACGGTCAGTCCGTTGATCCGGGTTTCGTTGTTTTCTTCGATAGACGCTGTCCAGATCTCGAAGGGACAAACGTTGATACATGCCTGGCAGGACGCGCAGATCGATGTATCAAGTAAGAGCTTTCCCCGGTCAAAAGACACCTCCTGGATAGAATCCTGGCGAGTATTTTTTAACGCTTCCGGCACGTCCTTGATGGTCTCCACTCGGATGGAGTTGGTCGTCCCCTGCCGGAAGAACTTCCCGTCGCCGACGGTGACGACGATCTTGTCACCGTTCTTGAGGAGGTTCTCCTTCTTGAGCTTGTTCACCATGAGCTCTTCGAGCTTCGTCGGGTCGGAGTCTTCGTGGATGTTGAAGTAGTACGGAGAGATCCCCCAGTAGAGGTTCATCTTCCGGATGACGTTGACGGAGTTGGTGACCCCGAGGATGCAGGTCTTCGGTCGGAACCTCGTCATCTTCAGACAGGAGTTCCCGCCCTCGGTGATGGAGATGATCCACCGGGCCTTGGTCTTCTCCGCGACGATGGACGCGGCCACCTGCACGGAGGCGGTCACCGAGGAGATGTCCATGTGCCGCAGGAACGGACGCTCCGTCGGCTTCTTCTCGGCCTCTTCGATGATCTGGCCCATGATGGTGATGGCGTCGAGCGGGTACTTCCCGGACGCCGTCTCGCCGGAGAGCATGACGACGTCGGTCCCGTCCC
>SXUH01000215.1 GCA_005791855.1 Bdellovibrionales bacterium | reverse complement strand
GGGTTTGAGCAATTGTTCTGAGGCGATTTTGAGTCGCACCACGCTATTCCCGAGGTAGGAAAGATTCGATCGGACGTAGTCAGTTTGTGAGAGTTGCCATCCGCCGAAGATCAGTAAAAGATGGATTGTTAAGACAGCACCGAAGTGTGTCGAAAATCGCTTAGACATTCGTGTTTTATATACCTTGCACTAGACGAAGTCCATAGCGCGTGCCAGATTAAGTCCTGTTAAGCATATGAAATTAATTGGAGATTCCATGCTGAAAACCATCAAGGATCAGTCAAGTCCGCTGCTCATGTTATGGAACCATAAGCTCATGACCATTGCCGGCGTAAAAATCAGCCTCGGCAATATGGTGGTTGCCCTCGTCCTCCTCCTCTTCGCCTCGCGCCTCTCGAAACTCACGGCACGGCTCATTGACCGCCGACTCATCCAGCCTTTCGTCTCGGATAAAGCTGCCCAGACCACCTACGGGACCTTCGTATTCTACGCCTGCCTCGCAGGTTTCGTGACCCTCTCCCTCACCATCGCCGGGATTCCCCTCACGGTGTTCACGGTGGTAGGCGGCGCGCTCGCCATCGGAGTGGGGTTCGGTTCCCAGAACATCGTCAACAACTTCATCTCCGGGATGATCATCCTGGTGGAAAGGCCCATCAAGGTCGGCGACATCGTCGAGCTGGACAACATCTCCGGGGTGATCCAGTCCATCGGCACCAGGAGCACGAAGATCAGGAACGCGGAGAACAAGATCTTCGTGGTCCCGAACAGCTTCTTCCTCGAGAAGAGCGTGCTCAACTGGACCTTCGAGACGACGACGGTGCGGACCACACTCACCTTCGGCGTGGCCTACGGAACGGACGTCCAGCTGGTCGAGAACCTCTGCATGGACATCCTGCTCAACACCGACGGCGTCGAGCAGACCCCCGTCCCCCAGACCTTCTTCGAAAACTTCGGCGAGAGTAACCTCGAGTTCCAGCTCATCTTCTGGTGTAACCTCGATAAGATCGGTGCCCTCGGTGAAGTGCGAAGCCGCATCCGCTACGCGATTGACAAGAAGTTCAAAGAGCACCGGATCGCCATGGCCTATCCGCAGCGGGACATGCACCTGAAGGTCGACCGGACCCTGGAAGTTAAGGTTCTTTCCTAAGCAGGTGGTGGAGCCCGAGAGCTCCGGCGACCACACCGCAGACGCCCTGGCCGGGGAAGGTCGTGTCACCGACGCGGAAGACGTTCCGGTAGCCGGTCCGCGCCCCGGGGATGCGGAACGGATTACTTCCGTAGAGGAACGGCAGGCCCCCGACGAAGCCGGCGGACCTTCCGGTGTAGCGCTCGAAGGTCCTCGGTGTCCCGGAGCTTAGGAACCGGTGTTCGCCCACGCCGAACCTCGGGAGGAAATCGTCGAGGATGAGATCCTGGAGCTGAGCTTTCCGCGCCTCATACTCACCCTCGCCGAGGCCCGCCCACTCCTGGGCCGGGGTGTGGGTGGAGATGGTAACCGCCTGCCAGCCCTCCGGTGCTCGACTCCGGTCATCCACCAGAGAAAACGACGCGAAGTAATTCTTCACCAGTGGGTGGTTCAGGTGAACCTGGTGGTAGCTCTCCGTTACCTGTGACTTGGTTCCGAGGTAGACCGTGAAGGCGCCCCAGTGGCCCGGTCGTTCCCTGGCCTCGGCCTTAAGTCTCTTACCCCTGCCTTCGTCCAGTCGGGCGAGGTTCCAAAGCGGTAGGTTCATGATGAGCCGGTCCGCGCTCAGCACCTGGCCATCTGCAAGAGTCACCCGGGCCGATCCCGCGTCTTCCCCGAACGCCGTCACCCTCGCGCGTTTCAAGATCCGCACGTTCCGCTTCCCACATTCTTCCTCGAAGTAGTCCATGAACCCCTTCATCCCTCCGACCGGAACGTAGGTCTCCGCCGGGTAGGAGAGGGCCATGGCACCAACCAGAAAAGGAATATCGGAAGCTCCCGCCTGCGCAGAAATGATCAGGATCCCTTCGATCATCTCCCGGTACTCGGCGCTCTCAAGCCCCGCCCCCTTGAGCCGCAGGTCCGTGGAAACCAGAAGTTCCTTAAGCAGCGGGAAGTACCTCACCGACCGGAGGACGTCCCCCGCGCGCTGAAACGGAAAGGCCCCGATGTCCCTCAGAAGGTTCCAGCTCCTATTGTTTATCTCTCGCACCTCGCTCCAGAAAGCTCTCTGCGGCAGTGCTGGAAACTTCTCCGCGAGCTCCTCCATCCACCGATCGAAGTCCTGGTGGTAGGATACCTTCCTTCCGGTCGAGAGGTGGAAGACGATCCCCGGATCCGCCCGACGGAGCTTCGGCACTGATCCGAGTTCCTGGAACAATCTCCCCAGGGGCTCGTGCGGGAGCACTCCACTCAAGGTGGTGGCCCCGGCGTCGAAGACGAAGGGTCCCCGGGTGAAGTACGAGGCGCAGCCCCCGAGGTAGGAATGGGCCTCCAGGACGGTCACCTCTTCGCCCCGAAGGCCCGCGAGGAGGGCCGAGGCGAGCCCGCCGGCCCCGGCTCCGACGACGATGGTTTTCAACTAGAGGATGGACTCGATCGTCTTCCGGACCTCCGAGTCCAGGGGATCGGTGGACGAGCCGTACTTCCCGACCACCTTGCCGGTCTTATCCACCAGGTACTTCTCGAAGTTCCAGGTCACCTCCCCTTTGATCTTCTCCGGGGTCTTCTCGGTGAGGTACTTGTAGAGGTCTCTCTTCTCGGGTCCCTTGATGGACTTCTTGGTCAGGATCGGGAAGGTCGCCCCGTAGTTCTTCTGGCAGAACTCCTTCATCGCCTTGTCGTCTTCCGGAGTCTGGGCACCGTAATCATTGGTGGGAACGCCGAGGACCACGAAGTTCCGGTCCTTGTACTTTTTGTAGAGGGCCTCGAGCTTCTCGAGCTGCGGGGTGTACCCGCACTGTGACGCGATGTTGACGATCATCACCGTCTTGCCTTTAAGTTCTGATAATTTGTATTCCTTTCCATCGATGGTCTTGTCTTTGATCTGGTAGATTTCCTGAGCGAACACAGAGCTCGTTGCAAGAAGTAGGGCCGCGAGGATGAGTTTCATAGATTCTCCTTTCTGCTTGGATAGAGTCATTATCATCCTTTTCGGGCCGAAGAGAAAGCATCGTCACGGGGCATATATTTGTACAAAACCTGGACCTGCACTTGCCTAACGCCCCAAGTTCACATAGTATCCCAAGTCTAAGGAAACCCTCGATAAATGAAAGTCCAAGAGCTTAAGCAAAATCTGGATGAGCTTCAGTTGGCCATGACTGGAAGGACCTCCAGCGCCTTAACCACAGAACTCAACGCGCTCATCGAGGCCGGTGGAAAGAAGTTTCGTCCGGGGCTGCTCTTCCTCATGGGGAAGGTCTTCGGACTGAAGCACGACGAGCTCACCACCTACGCTCGCGCCGTGGAGCTCACGCACCTGGCTTCCCTCGTCCACGATGACGTCATCGACGCCAGCGACAAGCGCCGGAACCACCCGACCCTCAACTCCGTCCGAAACAACACCACCGCCATCCTCGCCGGAGACTACCTCCTCGCCAGCGTCATGGGCGAGCTGGCGCTGATGCAGAAGAACGATATCCTGATCGACCTCACCCGCTCCATCCAGGACCTGGCCGACGGCGAGTGGCTGCAGTTCGACCTCAAGAGCAAGACCCACGTGGTGGTGGAGGATCTGGAAGCGATCGCGATTAAGAAAACCGGAAGCCTCATCCGCTGGTGTTGCACCACCCCCGCCAAGCTCGCCGGCTACGCCGACCTCGGGACCATGGCCTTCCTGGGAGAGCGGATCGGCCTGATCTTCCAGATGGCCGACGACATCGTCGACGGGATCACGACCACCGGGAAGCCCGCGTTCCAGGACATCATCAATGGCCAGCTCAACTACGTAACCCTCAAGCTCATCGAGCTCCACCCGGAGCTCTACGCCTCGGTCTACGATCTCAAGAAGGGCCAGACCCAGAAGGTCCCGTGGAAGGACGAGCAGTACCAGGCCGCCATCCGGGCCGTGCACGAAGAGATCAACTTTCAGAAAGACAAGATCCTCTCCGTCTTCAGCGGGATCTGCAAGGCGCAGGACCAGGAAGACCTCGTCCCGGTCTTCGACCTGATGATCACCAAGATCCAGTCCAACTACGCCTCCGCTCTCTAAGCCGGTCGCACCTGCCTGATCGTCAGGTTCAGTCTCTCTTTGTTCTTCAAGAATGGCCCGGACCCGGGGGCCAGGGTCTTGGCGTAGATCGACCCGAGGCCGTGCCTCATCATCCGCGCCGATCCGCCGAAGACGTACACCGAATTGCCGGGGACCTTCACGTCCCGGATCACGCCGTCCCCGTCCTCGTAGAAGAAGCGGCAGGTTGAGCCGAAGTTGAGCCCGATCACCGGGGCGGCCTTCTCCTCCTCTTCCCTATCCACGTGCAGCCCCATGGAAGAGTCGGTGGTGTAGAAGTTCACCAGAACGCTCTGGGGCCTGAACCCTGGCCAGGGGTAGAAGTCGGCCAGGATCTTCTGGCCCAGGATCTCGAGCTCCGCCGGAATCTCATGCGGGGCCACGCCGGTCTGTGGAAGCCTCTCGTGGTAGAGGTAGTCCAGGGGGTTCCAGTAGAGCCCGAGGCACATGTACTTCTTCACCGGATAGCGGGGGGCTCGGTGGAAGCGGTTCGGCTTCACCGGCGGGTGGTGGAACCCCCTCACCGGGTCCCGGCCCAGTTCCTCGAGGAAGGCCAACCACTGTGCAGCTTGCGAAGCATCGAAGTAATCCTCTACAATCACGAAATCCGGTCTCGGGGTTAGAACTCTCATGGACCTATCATAGCGAGGAAGAACGATGACTGACAAACAGATCCAGGACTGGCAGGAGAAGGTGCGCTCCACCTTCGGAGACCAGGCGAAGCTCTACCAGTACCTGTTCGAAACCATGGACAACTTCTACTACCGCTACCTCGAGACCACCCTGGACCGGAACCTCCGGACCAGCCAGCTCGGAGAGCGGAAGTTCGGTGCCCGGAGCTCGGAGACCTCCATGGTGGACGCGCTGAAGATCACCCACGGGCCCGCGAAGAAGGGCATCATGGAGCTCGCCAAGCACGTCCCGAAGGCCCGGGCACCGAAGGTCAGCTACGAGCTCTCCGCCGAGGTCCTCGAGCTCTCGGCGGATCACGGGTCCCTCACCTTCACCGCCCTCGTCGACTGGAACCATCGGGATTTCGAGCAGCAGCCGACGCACGCAAAGAAGACGGTGAAGTTCGACTACACTGACCTCGGGCAGTTCCGAAAGGAGCTCGCGCTCAAGCTAGAAGAAGCCTGCGAGCTCTTCCTCTAGAATCCTTCTAGGTGTTTTTCCGGACGTGCTTCTTGTAGACCTTACGGATGAGCCAGATCAGGAAGAGGCCCGCGGCGATGGCCACGACGGTCATCTTGAACTCCGCCAGGCGGTCGATGATCAGGTGCCCGTACTTGGCGACGATGTAGACCTGGGTCGGGACGGAGATGAACGCCACCAGGGCGTCGATGGCGAGGAACTTCCAGAGGGGAATGCCGAGGAGCCCGCAGCTCAGGTGTCCCGGGAACCTGATCCCCGGGGTGAACCGGAAGATCCCGCAGGCCCAGCCGCCGTACTTTTGAAACCAGGAATTGATCCGCTTGAACCCCTCGCCTTCCACGTGCTTCTTCAGGAACCTGGTCTTGATCAGGCTTCCGCCGAAGTACTTCCCGATGAGGTAGACCAGGGTATCGGAGAAGACCACCGCGGAGAAACAGACGATGCACAGGACGATGGTGTCCACCCCTTCCATCCCCGGGTAGGGAGGAGGATATTTGTCAGGATTGTTGGCCATGTAGGCCACGAGCCCGGCGCTCATGAGAGTTAGCTCTTCGGGAATTGGGAGACCGAAACCACTGGCCACCATGAAGGCAACGATGAAGCCGTACACATACATGGGCTGGTAGGCGTACTGAGCGAAGAACGCCATGATCCCAGCTTCATTAAATTCCATCATGCTGCAAATTTTAATGACTCTCCCGGAAGAAGGAAAGGGAAAAGAGGAAAATCAGGTGTCCGATAAAAGCTCTTTGGGTTTCGCTCGGACCGCGCGCCATGAGGAGAGGAGGATGGTGGCTAAACAAAGAATAATTAAACCCATTCCCGGCAGGAGGATCCGACTCCAGTCGACTCCGAAGGGTAGCTTGAAGACCTCTTTTCCGATGACCTGTGCCAAAAGCCAGCCGAGGAAAAACCCGAGGCAGAGGGCCGACAGGAAGAGCGTGCCGAACTCGTACAAGAGGTTCGCCCGGAGCTTCCCTTCGGAGAAGCCGAGGCTCTTCATGAGGGCCAGGTCGTAGTAGCGGCGGTAGACCTGATCGTGGGAGAGGCCGTAGAGGATCACCAGTCCCACGAGGAGGCTCATCCAGGAGATCACGCCGATCGCCTTCTGGGACTTGGTGAAGAGGTCGGAGAGCTTGGTGATGAGTTCTTCCACGTCGATGAAGGAGATGTTCGGGAACTTCTCCACCACGGATTTCTGAAAGCGGAGCTTCTCCCCGCGCGCCCCCGCGGGCAGGACCGCGAGGTAGGTCTTGGGAGCGGCTTCGATGAACCCGGGTTCGATGGAGACGAAGAAGTTCGGGTAGAAGCTCGTCCACTTGACCTCGCGGATGTTCCGCACCTGGCCCTCGAACTCCACGCCCTGGATGTCGAAGGTGAGCTTGTCTCCGATGGAGAGGTCCATCCGCTGGGCCCAGCGCTTCTCGAGGGAAATCCCGGGGAGCCGCTCCGGGTCTCCCGGAGCCTCGGGGAACGGCTCTCCGTCGACGATCTTCTCCGCGGGGCTCAGGCTCCCCCGGTAGGTCAGGTTCAGGCCCGAGTTCCTCGCGGTGGCGTCCTCGTCCTCCTCCCGCGAGCGGAAGTCGAAGTCCCGCTTCCGGCCGCCGAACTTCTCTCCGTTCACTTTCTCCAGGCGCCCGCGGATCATGGGCGTGACCCCTTCGAGCTCCTGTCCCTGGCCCTTGGTGAAGCTCAGGAGCTCCTCGATCTGCTCCTCCTGGATGTCGAAGATGAAGAGGGCCGGCTTCCTGTGATCGAGCACGAACTCCCCGAGGATCTTGGTGTCGAGCTGGAGGATGAGGGAGATGAGGGTCGCGCTCAGGGCGAGGGAGAGGAAGCTCAGGGTGAGCTTGTGCCCGGACCGGGTGAGGCCCCGCAGAGCGATCCCGTACTCGACGGTCGGCAGGAGCAGCCCCTTGCTGCGGAGGAGCTTCGAGAGGACCCACTGGGCTCCGAGCACCAGGAGGGTCGAGAGGAGGAAGATCAGGGCGAGGGAGGCGAAGAAGATGTTCCCGGTCTTGAACGAGTTGGCAAGGTAGCAGGAGAAGAGCCACAGGAGGAGGGCGAAGGGGAAGAAGTCGAAGTAGCGGAACCTTCCCATGGAGAGCTTCGAGGCCTTGAGCTGCAGGCCCATGGACGTGCGCATGAGGCCCAGGAGCAGCGGGATGAGGACGCTCAAGGAGAGGACGTAGAGGTACGGGTAGTCCAGGAGGAACGACGAGAACCGCACGTCGGAGGAGAGCTCGAGCCCGAGGGTCTTCGAGAGGCTCGGGGCGAAGTAGCGGTAACCGGGCACCACGAGGAGCACCTCGAGGACCAGGACCAGGAGGAAGACCAGGCTAAACTGCGTCACCACGCCCAGGACGATCCGCGACTTCGGAAGTCCATGGAGGTTCAGGAGGCAGAGGTCCTTGAGCCGTGCGATGAGGTGCGACTGGTAGAGGTAGAACACGCCCACCAGCGAGAGCAGGAGCCCAATGAGCCCCGAGAGGGACATGTAGTTGGAGATGAGGTCGATCACCCTCCCGGTCTGCTCGCTCGTGTCCTCGGGCAGGACGATCTTTATCCCCGGGTCCGGGAGAGCGGCGTAGATCTCCTTCTTCAGATCCTCGAGCTTCCCGGAGGAGAGGCCCTCGAGGCGAAAGTGGTGGGCGTAGCTGCCGGTGGCCCCGGGTTTCAGGAGCCCGCTCTGGACGAGCTTCTCGAGCGGAAGGTAGACCCGGGGAGCGAGGGAGAAGCCGCGGATCCCGAGGGAGGTGTCCACCTCCACGATCCCGTCGACCGCGAAGGTCAGCTCCCCGACCCTGAGCCGGTCGCCCACCCGCACCTCCCAGAGGTCCGCGAGGTCCTTGGAGATGTAGAACGGGGCCGGCTTCCTGGTGCCGGCCCGGAGGGTGAGGCCGCCGTAGTAGGGATAGGTCTCCTCGGTTCCCCGGATCTCCACCAGGCGGGCCTTGTCGTCCCCGAGGGTCGTCACCATGGAGTAGATGTCCACCACCTTGTAGCGGCGGTGGGCCATACCGGAGAAGACCTCCGCGAGACCCGCGAGTTCGCTCGGGGTGAATTCCCGACGGGCGGAGACGGCGATGTCGGAGGTCAGGAGCTCGTTTGCGTTGTCCCGCAGCCGGTCCCGGACCTGGTTGGACACCAGGCTGATGCCGGTGAGGCCAAGGGTCCCGAGGAAGAGAGTGACGAAGAGGAGGAGGAAGAAGAAGGGGAACTTTCGTAGCTCTTTCCGGAGAAAGAAATCCAGGATCACAGGAGGCCCCCGTGCTCGAGGTGGATGGTCCTCGCGCACTTCTTCGCCAGATCCGGGTCGTGGGTCACGAGCACCATGGTGGTGCCGGTCTCCTTGACCATCTGGAAGAGGAGGTCCATCACCTTCTCGCCGGTCTCCTCGTCGAGGTTCCCGCTGGGTTCGTCGGCGAAGAGGATCCCCGGTCGCGTCGCCAGGGCGCGGGCGATGGCGACCCGCTGGCTCTCGCCGCCGCTGAGCTGCGAGGGAAGGTGGTGGGCGCGGTCCTTGAGTCCCACGTCGGAGAGGAGCTTCAGGGCCGTGTCCCGGGCGTCTGGTTTCTTTAGAAGCTCGAGCGGCAGGAGCACGTTCTCGTACGCCGTGAGGGTCGAGACGAGGTGGAACTGCTGGAAGATGATCCCCATGTGGGTCGCCCGGAACTGGGTGAGAGCTCTCTCATCCAGCGTGGTGATGTTCTGGCCGCCGATCTGGATGGTGCCCGAGTCCGGCGAATCCAGACCCGCCAGGAGGGAGAGGAGGGTCGACTTCCCGGACCCGGACTTTCCGACCAGGGCGAGGGTCTCCCCCTCTCTGATCTCGAGGTCCACGCCCTTGAGCACGTCGACCCGGGAGGAGCCCTGGCCGTAGCTCTTCTTGAGTGCGCTGACCTTCATCATAGCTCGGCTTCCAGGACTTTGAGCACGGTCTCCGACATGATCCGGTGGCCCTTGCTGTTGGGGTGGATCCCGTCCGGGAGGTTGAGCTCCGCCTTCCCTCCCACGCCTTCGAGGAGGAACGGGATGGTCTTGAGCTTGTACTTCTTCGCCACCCGGGAGAAGATCTCTTCGAAGTCGGTGCGGTAGGGCTCCCCGTAGTTGGTCGGCATCTTCATCCCGGCGAGGATGACCTTGATCCCGCGGGCCTGGGCCTTCTCCACGGTGGCGGAGAGGTTCTTCTCCGTCTCCGAGACCTTGAGGCCGCGCAGGCCATCGTTGGCGCCCAGGGCGAGGACCATGATGTCCGGCTTGGCCTTGAGGTACCAGTCGAGGCGCTTGAGGCCGCTCGCGGAGGTCGCACCGCTCACGCCGCCGTTGATGACCTTGAGGTCCTTGTGGGTGGCCTTGAGTTCCTTTTCGATGAGGGCCGGGTAGGCGGCTTCCTTCGGGAGCCGGTAGCCCTCGGTGAGCGAATCCCCGAGGAAGAGGATGGTCTTGGCGAACCCGTTTAGAGAGAGCGTGAGGAGGAGGAGCAGGGAGAGGGTCTTCATGTTATTTTCCTAGGAAGAATTTTTTATACACGCCGGGCCTTCCGCGGAAGCTCGCCCACAGGAGAGGCTTCACGGCGCTGGTTAGGAACTTCGGGTCGCAGTCGAAGCTTATGTCATCGACGATGGTCGAGTGGCTCTCGTCTACCCGGTCCACCCGGTGGTGGTGGTGCCACCGGTGGAGGGGGAAGGGAAGCTTCCGTCCTTCGTCGACGAAGGACCAGCCCCGGGGAGTGGTTCCCTCTTCGGTGATCACGCTCACCCACAGGGGCCCCAGGGGACTGAGCTTCAGGTGCACCTCGCCTCCCCTCTCACAGCCGTCGAAGCGGAGGAGCTCCGCGGAGGCCGGCAGAAGGGCGAGGAAGAGCTCCCGGTTGAATCCTGCTTTGATCCGTTCCACCGGTAAGGGGATCGGAGTGCGGATGGTGAGCTTCATTTACTTTTCTTTAGCGCGTCGACTTCGGACCGCAGGCCCTGGAGCTCGGACTTCAAACCCGCCACCTCCGAGTAGAGCTTGTTGACCTCTCTGACGAGCGAGTCGATCCGCTCCCGGGAGTTGTTCCCTTCCATGACGTCGTTTTTATAATACTTTTGGTCCTCTGGCTTAAGATAGCCGGACTCCAGGGCGAGGGCCGGAAGACTGAGCAAGACCAGACAAAGAGTACGTCGTTTCATAAGATTCCTTTGGTGATTGCATTTTATCTGGAGAGCGGCACTTTTCCAAGGATACAACAAATAGACACCCATGGTCGGCAATTAAAGATTGCGGGAGTTTGGAGGTATCTGATTTAATGGGCTATGCAAAAAGTGGCCTGCGTTTTCTCGTTTAAAAAGTCCAGCTGGATCAGTTGCCAGAAAATCGTCTTCAATCTCCACAAGGCCTGGGACCTGAACCCGGACTTCGAACTCCTGAACTACAACTACTCACAGGAGAGCGGGGCCACGGAGCTCGCGCAGACCGCCCAGGAAATCTTCAAGCAGAGGCCTGCCCTCCTCGTGATCCTGGACCACAAGCCCCATCCCTTCCTCTTTCTGCAAACGCTCTTCAAGCTCTACGGGCAAAACCCGAAGCCCCGGATCGTCTTCCACATCTTCGGAGACTTCACTCTCTACTACCAGGACTGGGAGAAGCTCGCTCCCCTCCTCCTCGGCTGCCAGGTGGACTTCGTCGTCGCTTCGCCTCGCCAGAAGATCCTCTTGGATAAGATGCTCGCCCCCGGGCACTCCGCTCGAGTCTGTCCCTTCCCGGTGGACCCGCGGGAGTTCCACTTCGACCCGAAGGACCGGGCCCCGCAGCGGAAGGCCTGGGGGATCAAGGATTCGGAGAGGGCCTTCGTCTTCACCGGCCGGCTCACCCGGCAGAAGAGGATCCACTCCCTCATCCGGGCCTTCGCAGACGTCCTCGGCGAGCAGAAGATTCCGACGGCCCACCTCTTCCTTTAC
This sequence comes from Bdellovibrionales bacterium, assembly GCA_005791855.1. GTDB lineage: Bacteria > Bdellovibrionota > Bacteriovoracia > Bacteriovoracales > Bacteriovoracaceae > Peredibacter. The sequence goes on along the minus strand of SXUH01000215.1, from coordinate 5,924 downwards.
GGCAACTCCGACAACATCGGTGACCCCTTCCTCGGAATCTGGGAGAGCCAGGGAGAGTACTTCCGGAAGATCGACCGGATCTACCAGGAGCTCCCCGGGAAGGTCCGCGAGCGCATCCACTTCATGGGCAACGTCCCCAATGAAGAGCTCCGGGCCGTCTACCAAGCGGCGGACGTCTTGGTGAACCTCAGCGTGCACAACGACGAAGACTTCGGCATGAGCGTTGCCGAAGCCCAGGCCTCGGGCCTTCCCTGCATCCTCTCCGACTGGGGAGGGCTCGCCGGGTTCGAGCTGCCCCAGGTTGCGGGGGCGACCTGCTACGTGGGAGTGAAGATCGGCAAGCGCTCGAAGGTCATCTCCCTCGCCGATACCCGCCGCTGCCTCCGGTCCCACCTGGATCCCGGGACCAAGCTCGACCGGAGGAAGATCTCCCAGCTGGCGCTCCAGAGACACGGCATCGAAGCGGCCCACCGGAAGATCGAGGAGATCCTGCGGGAGAAGCAAGCTCCCTTCGCCAAGTTCAGCCCGCTCCTGGACCGGATCGCCTACAAGTCGAAGCTCACCTCGACGCTCTACGTGAACCAGTCCCGGGAAATCACCAACCTCTACCGCGAGATCTACTCTTCCTATGTACGAAATAGTTAAGGCCCAGTTCGAAGACGGCAAGACCCTCACCAAGAACCGCCACTACTCCCTGGTGAGACGGGACAAGTGGCCCTCCTACCACTGGGACCTCTACCCGCTCACAAACGAGTACTTCCACGAGCTCAATCCCTACTTCCTCTTCAACCTCTACAGCACGGAGCTCTTCCGGTTCAGCAAGACCGTCACCGTGCGAGACGGCTACCTGAACTTCGCGGTCTTCGTCGTGAAGAACTTCCAGAAGCTCGCGACCCTGGGCCCCCACTACCTCATCCACCCGGACCTCGTCCCCCTCGTCCCGCCGAACCTCCGGTCGCACTTCTCCGTCTGGAAGCTCTCCCAGCCGCGGAAGCTCGAGCTCCGGGAGGCCAAGACCGTACTCCTCTACGGCATGCCCCTCGTGCTCCACATGGGCCCGCTCGAGGAACTCCGCAAGCGCCTGGAGGTCCTGAGGTCCCTCCGGGAAGGAACCGCCGTCCAGGTCTTCCTCCCCGTCCGGAAGCAGACCTTCAAGGCCCAGGAGAAGGAAACGGTCTTCCCCTTCGAGCTGGTGAGTCTCCTGAAGGACCTCCTCCCGGGCCGGGCGCTCGAGTTCATCAACACGGAGACCCTCGTCTCCCAGAACGACTTCCACTCCACCGTCCTCTTCGACCTCACCGCGAACCGGGCCGTCATCTCCGACGACTACGTCCACTACCACGTGGCTTCGAAGGGCGGGAGCGTCCACCACTTCCTGAAGGCCGCTCCGGCCGATTCCTACTTCGACCTCTCCCTGAGCGTGAACCACCGGCTCCACGTCTGCCCGCTCCCGGCCGCCGAGTCGATCTTCGTGGAGCTGCTCCACTACTCGCGGACGAACCCGGGCTCGGACCTCCTCTTCGACGAGGTCTTCCAGAACCTCCTCGGGGGGAAGCTAAACCAGAAGCCGGAGGCGCCGTAGGAAACCGATCCGGTGGGAGACGACCTTCCCGAGGTAGGCGCTCTCCTCCACCGGGAAATCCCTCTGCCCCTTCATGTTCCGGGTCTGGAGGAGGACGGGGGTGACGACGCGGTTCTTCGCCCACAGGTAGTGGCAGACGAGCTTACCCTCGAGGTAGACCACGACGATGTCGAAGCGGCGGAGCTCCTTGCACCCCACGTCCACGACGATCTCCTCTCCGGTCCGGATCACCGGCTCCATGGATGCGGAGACGACCTTACCCTTGAAGAAGGGCGAAGCCTTGAGCTTCTCGAAGGCTTCCCGGGTCACTTCCATGGCCAGATCCTCTGGGCGAGGAACCCCAGCCCGTAGACGAAGACGATGTAGTAGTGGAGGAACGCCACCAGCGGGAAGAGCCAGAACCGGCGGGCGCGGGCCGCGACGTTCATGCTGGCGAAGACCACGAGCCCCAGGTAGAGCCGGGCGAGGCTCCAGAAGAGTGCCTCGTCGATGAAGAAGAGGAGATGGAGTAAGACGAAGAGCGCCGGGAGCCAGAACATGCCGTGGCTCTCCTGGAGCTTCTGCCGGGAGAGCCTCGCGCGGTAGTACCCCGCGAAGAAGGTTGGCCGCCACAGCTCACTGAACCTCGGGCGACGGAAGTGGGCCACGCGGAGCCGGGGGTGGTAGAACATGCGCGCCCCGCGGGCCTTGAGCTTTTGCAAGAGGAAGGATTCCTCGGCCCGCAGGTAGTCCTCCGGGAAGAACTCCTCCTCGAGGCAGCTCCGGCGCACCCAGAGGTTACACGAGGTGAGCTTCTCCTCCGTGGCCGGGACCATCTTCGTCCCGGAGGGCCTGTGCCGGGCCACCGTCGCACCCGTGCAGAAGGGCGAGGAGAGGGTGATGGCCAGGGAGAGGGAAAAGGCGCTCATCCCCTCGGCGGGGAAGTCCGGGCCCCCGAGCACGTCGACCTTCGGGTCTCCCAGAACCGGCAGGACCGTGGGCCAGTACTCCGGCGTCACGTAGGCGTCGTCGTCGATGAAAAAGACCCACTCCCCCACGGCACTCCGGAGGGCGAGGTTCCTCGCCTTCCCGGGAGTGAGGAGCACCTCGGAGCTCAGGAGGTCCAGGCGCGCGCCGAGGGACCCGGCCTTCTCGAGGATGAAGGGCGGGAGCTCCTTGCCGTTGGCGAGGATGAGCAACTGCCACTGGGCGCCTGGGGGGCGGAGTGAATCAAGACATTTTGATAGGAGTTCTTCTCTCCCATGAGTTATGATTATGACACTTATAGAAACCACGAGGATCCTTTGGACCTTTATTTGAATTTCCATCAGCATACCATTTTTGTAAGATGCGCAGAAGCTGCGTTGTTACAAAAGCTCCGCGAGGAATTTCATTTTTTCATCGGCCCCGAGGTCCCAAGGCCCCAGGCGGAGATCACTCTCTTCCTTGCCCCCCCTCCCGCCGTCCCGCCGATGCTGGCGGTGAAACTTCTGGAGAATTGCACCGTCTATCGCCAGGGGAGGAAGCGCTATCTAGACTACTTCGGTGAAGCATTGACCATCCAGGATGAGCACCGGAGGAGAGTCGAGATCTACTCCACGGACGGGGCCCGCCTCTTCGAGCTCGCCTTCCTCGCGGTCCACTCCCTCCTCGGAGAGATGCTTGACCTCACGGGTCTGGTCCGCCTGCATGGTCTGGGGATCTCGCTTAAGCGAACCTCCGCCGTGGTCCTGCTGCCCTCGAAGGGAGGCAAGAGTACGCTCCTCACCAACGTGCTCCGGGATCCCGACGTCAAGATCATCTCCGACGACATGCCTCTCTGTGACCGGCGGGGGCGGATCCATCCCTTCCCTTCCAAGATCAGCCTGGAAACTCCTCCGAAGGAAGGTCCCCTCTCCCGCCTCACCTGGCACGAGTTCCGACGGCGCCACTACCCGCCGAAGTGGACCGCGAGCCTCGGGGCGATCCCGGAGCGTATCGATCAGCAGCCCGAAGACAAGAAGCTCATCCTCGTCGCGGGGTTCCGGCTCTCGAGCGGTAGCTCTTCGCTCTTCCCGGTGGAGAGATGGAAGATGCTGGGGCCGCTGCTCGAGCACATGGTCATGGGCTTCGGCCTTCCGCAGATCCTGGAGATGTTCCTCCGGTTCGATCTCACGGACCTTCCGAAGCTCGCCCACCACGGGGTGGTGCGAGCGATCTACGCCTTCAACCTCGCGAGGAACGCTAAGTGCTACCACTTCCACCTGGGCCCGGACCGGGCCCAGAACTCTAAACTCCTACTGGAACTGATGCATGAGCAAGAAGCTACCTAGGGCCCTCCTCTTCGTCATCAGCTTCAACGTCGCCTTCCTCCTTTACTCTTCGAGCGTGCGGGGCCTTCCCATCTGGGACGACCTGCCCTACTGGTTCTTCGACCCGGCGATGAAGCCCGACGTCTCCTACCTCAGCATCTGGCGGAGCTACGGCTGGCCCTTCTCCATCAGCGTGCAGAAGCTCGCCTTCGGCCTGTGGAAGAACCAGTACGCCTTCTACCACGTCTTCAACTTCTGCCTGCACTTCCTGAACTCCTACCTCGTCTACCTCCTCGGGAAGCGGCTCCGCCTCCGGTCCCCCTTCCTCTACTTCCTCCTCTTCCTGCTCCACCCGGCCTGCGTGATCTCGGTGGCGTGGATGATCCAGATCAAGACCCTCCTGTGCTTCACCTTCGCCCTCGCGGCCCTCCTCTGCTACCTCGAGGGTCGGCGGGGCACGCGCTGGCTCGCGGCCTCGTGGGTCTTCTTCTTCCTCTCCGTGACCTCCAAGTCGGCCTCGCTCCCCCTTCCGCTCATCTTCCTCGCCCTGAGCTTCCGGAGCCGGTGCTTCAAGAAGCAGGCCCTGCTCCTTCCCTTCTTCCTCATCGCCGCGTGGAGTGGCCACCGGGTCTTGAGCAGCGAGGTGACCCAGCAGGGCGTGGAGATGGCGGCCCTGTCGACGACGTTCAAGGAAATCCCCGAGCCCGGAGACGCTCCGGTGGCGGTCCACGTTCCCTCGGAGGCGAAGAAGGAAACCCTGGCCCCGGCGCCGAGTGGGATCTCCCAGCTCTTGGTCTTCCGGAGAGAACCGACGGAGCGAACCTTCTTCACCGACATCCTCCCCGGAGTCTACCGCTACTTCTACCACCTCGCCCGGGAGTCCCAGAAGCTCGCCGCGAGCCCCCAGGGCTCCGGGCCAGTGGAGACCGTGCCCGCTCCCACGGCCTTCGTGAGCAGCCTCCAGATCCCTTCCTTTGAGAAGATCAAGATCAACGTGGTCCTCACGGCCCAGACCCTCCGGTACTACTTCTGGCATAGCCTCCTCCCGACCCAGACCGAACCGGTGAAGGGCCTGAACTTCAACCAGCTCCAGCTCCAGGACGTCTTCCACCTGGCCTTCCTCGTGCTCTTCGTCGGATTCTTCTGGAGGGACCCGCTCCTCTCCTTCCTCTTGGCGGCCCACCTTTTGCTCCTTCCGTTCGTGGGCCTCATCCCGGCCCCGTTCATGAACGTCACCTGGGTCAGCGACCAGCACCTCTACCTCGTCCTCCCGGCCCTCATCGGCTTCTGGCTCAAGCTCTGGGAGCGGATCCCGGGGCGCTTCGCCGCCGTCGTCCCCGGCGTCTACCTCCTCCTGTTCTCCCTCGGTACCTGGCGGGCGGTCCACTGGTACAAGGATGAGTTCGCCTTCTACGAGACGAGCCTCGAGCGCAACCCCCTGAACGCTCCCATCGCCTACAACCTCGCCTACGCCTACCTCAAGCACGACCGCTGGGTCGACGCCTACAACGTCATGGAAGGGATCGTCCTCCTGGCCAAGCACGAACCCCTCCTGAGGAAGAACGTCTACTACCCGCACATCGAGTTCCTCTACCAGCGGATGACTCGCCTGATGGAGGACTCATGAAGGTCAGCGTGATCGGCCTCGGTTGGTACGGCGAACCCCTCGCCGGCGAGCTCAAGAAACGGGGCCACGAGGTCCGAGGAACCACTACCCGGGAAGAGAAGAAGGCAGCGCTCGAGCTCCGCGGGATCTCCGCCGCGGTCCTCGGACACCCGGCCCTCCCGCCGGCGGACCTCCTCGGAAGCGACGTGATCGTGCTGAACATCCCGCCCTTCACAGGCCAGCTCGAGTGGCTCAAGCTCTGGCCCTGGAGAGGAGCGAAGCTCGTCTTCGTGAGCTCGACCTCCGTCCTCGCCGGGACCTCTCCCATCCTCCAGGAAGAGGAACGCTGGGTCCGGGAAAACTTCGACCGGGCCGCCATCCTGCGCTTCGGCGGGCTCCTCGGAGGAGGCCGGCACCCGGGGAAGTTCCTGAGTGGAAGGGAGAACGTCCCCCATCGTTTGTGGCC
>SXUH01000214.1 GCA_005791855.1 Bdellovibrionales bacterium | reverse complement strand
GATCTCCTCCAGGCCATGAACACGGGCCACGAGGGCTCCATGACCTCGGTCCACGCCAATTCGCCGGCCGAGGCCCTGATCCGCCTCGAGAACCTCTACATGCTCGCGGGCTACGACCTACCGATGAAGGCCCTGCGCTTCCAGATCAGCTCGGCCGTGAACTTCCTCATCCAGCTCCGCCGGGACAAGAATGGCCAGCGGATCGTCTCCCAGGTCTCCGAGGTCGCCGGCATGGAGGGGGACAAGATCCTCCTCCAGGACATCGGCGTCCTCAAGGCCGGGGAGTTCCGCTTCACGGGTCTGGTCCCGAGTTGCTTCGAGCAGCTCCAGCGGGCGGGGCTGCCGAAGGATTTCTTCAAAGAGACCTAGTGGAACACCCACCACTGGCCATTCCGGAAGACGATCTGGTTGTCCTTGCCGGAGGAGGCGTCGACGAGCTTCCCGGTGAGGGGGATGTCCTGCGCCTGACCCCACACGAGGGCCGCGGAGGTTCCCGCGAGGACGTTCATCGAGTAGAAGATCCCACTCGCGGGCCTGAACATGATCATGTCCTCGGAGGTGGTGCTGGTGATGTTCCCGACGAGCGGGACGTCGCCGGTGGTGCCCCACTGCCGGTAGTGGATCGAGCCGTCCGCGGTGTCGAGGATGTACCAGACGTTGTTCGTCGACCGGTACTGGGCGATCTGATCCCTTCCGTTGCCGAGGAACTTCCCGACCACGGGCTTGTCATCGGGGAGGCCCCAGCCGAAGACCCTGGTCTGACCGCTGGCGATGTTCTTGATGTAGACCATTCCGTTGGAGGGTCTGAAGACGGCGAGGTCCTGCCGGCCGGTGCCGAAGTAGTCCCCGGGCACCGGCACGTCACCCACGCGCCCGAACTCGTGGCCCTCGAACCTCTGGGTGGCGATGTCGAGGAAGTACCACACGCCGTTCGACGGTCGGAACTGGACGACCTGGGAGTACCCGGTCCCGAGGAAGTCTCCGACCATCGGGACGTCGCCGGCCATGCCGAACTGGCGGATGTGGACTTCATAGGTTCCGAACTTCTTCAGGTAGAAGGTGTTGTCCGAGGGCCTGAAGACGCCGATGTCTTCCTTGTCCGTGGTGAAGAACTTCCCGATGAGGGGAACGTCCCCGGCCTGGCCCCAGTTATCCACCGAGTAGGTCGGCGCCGGAGTAGACGTGGCCGGAGCTCCGACGTAGAGAAGGAGGTTCGGGGAACCCGCTCCGAGGTCTCGGAGCTTGTCCGGAGTCGCCTTCGCGACGAGGAGGTTTCTGACCTCGAGCGGGGAAGCTCCGGGGTTTTCTTCCAGGAGCAGCGCCGCCGCGCCGGCCGCGTGGGGGGCCGCCATGGAGGTTCCGCTCATCCACCGGACGTCCGTGCTACTGCCGATGCCGAGGGATTTGATCGAGGTCCCCGGCGCGAAGAGGTCGACGCAGGAACCGTAGTTAGAAAATCCGGCCTTCGAGTCCGACTCGTGGGAAGCCCCGACGGTGATCGCGTTGGGCGCGGAACTCGGGGACATGGTGCAGGCGTCGGCGGAGGAGTTCCCGGCAGCTACCACCACGGTGACGCCGGCGTTGATCGCTCTCTGGAGTGCGTCGTCCAGGGCCTGGACGGGACCGCCGATGGTGAGACTGAAGTTCGCCACCGCCGGTAAGATCCGGTTCGCCGCGAGCCAGTCGACGGCCGCGATGAGCTGCGACCCCGATCCGGATCCGTTACAAGCGAGCACCCGCATGTCGTGGAGAGAGACGTCTTTGGCGACACCGTAAGTTTGACTTCCGACGGTCCCGGCGACGTGGGTCCCGTGGCCGTGGCAGTCCCCGGTCGGAGCTCCTCCGTCACCGATGGCGTCGAAGGCGAGGGACGCCCGGCCCTCGAAGTCCACGTGGTCCCGGCGGATCCCGGTGTCGAAGATGTACGCGTGGACTCCCTGGCCGGTTTTGCTAAAAGTGTAGTTCGTATCAAGGGGAAGGGAGCGCTGGTCGATCCGGTCCAGACCCCAGGTGGCACTCGGCTGGGTTTCGTTGGCGAAGACCAGTTGGTCCTGTTCGACGTAGGCCACCTCCGGCCTCTGGCTCAGGGCCTTCGCCGAGGCTTCGCTCATCTGCACGGAGAACCCTTGGATCGAGTTGAAGAGCTTCTTCCTCCGCGCGCCCTGGAAGTCGTCCACCAGATCGTCGGCCCGGTCCCCCATGGCTGAGACGCTGGCGACCCCCGACTGCGGGCGAAGGACCACGATGTAGCTGTCCTTGATGGCGTTCTTCTTCGCGGCCCGGACCTTCGAGTCCGGCTGGGCGAGGAGGGGGAGGGAGGCGACGAGGGACAAGACGGTGATGGCGATTCTCATCTGTTGTTCCTGGTGAGGGTCTATCCCCTAAGGGTAAGGCCCTGCGGAGAATTCTCCCCAGGAAAGCTGTGCGAACTTTGAATCGGCTTGGAAACTCATCGGTTAGGTCGGTGCGGGGGGACGGCGGCGGTGGGGAGAAAAGTTGGCAGGAGCGGGGGAAGCTCCGGAGAGCTCCCCCCGCTCTAACTCTAGCTGTGCCTGGCCTAGTGGTGCACCCACCACTGGCCGTTTCTGTAGACGATCTGGTTATCCTTTCCGGAGGCCGCGTTCACGAGCTTCCCCGCGAGAGGCACGTCCCCGTTCTGGCCCCACTGGAGCGCCCGGATCTCTCCCGTGTTCACGTTGAGGGAGTAGTGCGTGCCGTTCGAAGGCCTGAACATGACCAGGTCTTCGGAGGAACTGGCCGAGATGTTTCCGACCAGCGGAACGTCGCCGGCCGCGCCCCAGCTCCGGTAGTGGATGGCGCCGTCCGCGGTGTCGAGGATGTACCACGTTCCGTTCGACTCCCGGTACTGGGCGAGCTGGTCCCGGCCATTGCCGAGGAATCTTCCCGAGAGCGGCTTGTCTCCACTCGCTCCCCAGCCGAAGATCCGGGTCTGGCCGGAGGCGATGTTCTTGATGTAGACCGTACCGTTCGAAGGCCTGAAGACGGCGAGGTCCTGCCTCCCGGTGCCGAAGTAGTCGCCGGGAACAGGGACGTCTCCTTCCATTCCCCACTGGTGGGCTTCGAAGCGGTTGTCCACCACGTCCTGGAAGTACCAGACCCCGTTCGAAGGGCGGAACTGGACGATCTGCGCGTAGCCGGTGCCGAGGAAGTCTCCGACCATCGGCTTGTCACCGGGCGATCCGAACTGGTAGATCTTGGTTTCGTAGGTACCGTACTTCTTCAGGTAGAAGACGTTCTCAGATGGGCGGAAGACGCCGATGTCTTCTCGGTCGGTACGGAAGAATTTCCCGACGAAGGGAACATCCCCGGCCGCGCCCCAGTTGTCTCCCGAGTAGGTGGGCCCGGGGTTCGGAGCGCTGTCAACCCGATAGACTTCGTAGGCGGGGATAGGGGTGTAGGGTGCCATGACCGAACCATCGAGGTTCTGCCCGGGCCCGCTGAAGGTCTCCGGGGCCGGGTACGGGGTGTGTCCCGGGGCCATGCGGGTCCAGTACGGGACTCCGAGTTTGAAGCCGATGTAGTGGTCCATCTCGTGGATCAGGGGCAAGCCTGTTTGGTCAGAGGCGGTGGTGGCCCCGAAGTCCCCAGCGGAGAGGACGATCTGGTCTCCGTAGCTATTGGTCGCCCCGAGGTGGTCTCGGTAGGTCCTCGGCATGGTGAAGAAGAGTGCCTCGTTCACCAGCTGGAGGGTCATGCCCTTGAGGGCGTTCAGCACCTGCTGGTCACTGAAGCGGTTCCCGCTCCCGGCCGGGATGTCCACCGAGGGCCAGCGGCGCATCTGGATCCGAGCGGCGTTGTCGATCCACTCGAGCTTGATCCGGCAGTTCGGGTCCGAGTGGTTCTCGTTGAAGCCGTTCCGGATGACCTTTAAGCCCAGCGGTGTGGTTTCGACCTGTGCCCCCGTCGGATTGGTCCGGTAGCCACCGGTAGGAGAAGAGCAGTTGAACGCGAACGAACCGGTCGAGTGAAGAAGAGCGAGTAGGAATAGAACGAAGCACTTGCCTTTGAACATGTGCGGGCCTCCAGTGAATGATGGTTAATGGTGTGAATGGAAAGTGAAGAGTAGAAAAATTGGCAGAAGTCTCTAGTCCTTTGAAGAAAGCGGAATGTTGAATGCTGCGTGCTGGAGCAGTGTATCAAGGGGTGAAATTAGATGGCAAACTGGAAGGACAAGATTTTTTTGTAGATCGAGGGATTTCTGAAAGATAGAAAAACGGGGAGAACTAGTCTGTTAAATAAGACCCGGAACCCTTCTGGAGTTCCGGGCCTGGAATCAGATAAGCCTTAGTGTTGTACCCACCACTGACCGTTTCTGAAGACGATGTGATTGTCCTTTCCTCCGGGACCGTTGGTGAGGTTTCCGGCAAGCGGGGTGTCCCCGAGCTGACCCCACTGGAGCACGTTCATCGTCCCCGAGAGGCTCAGCGAGTAGTGCGTTCCGTTCGACGGTCTGAACATGATCATGTCATCGGTCGACGCCGAGGAGATCTTCCCGGAGAGGGGCTCGTCTCCGAGCATCCCCCACTGGCGTGAGGTGATCGACCCGTTCGCCGGATTGTAGATGTACCACATCCCAGTAGACGGACGAAACTGAGCGATCTGGTCGTTCGAAGATCCGCTGATGAACCTTCCGGCAACCGGCTTGTCAGTCTCTTGACCCCAGCCGAAGATCTTCGTCTGACCGCTGGCGATGTTCTTGATGTAGATGGTGCCGTTCGAAGGCCTGAAGACGGCGAGGTCGAGGCGGCCAGTTCCGAAGTAGTCACCGGGGATAGGAATGTCTCTTTCCATGCCCCACTGGTGAGCCTCGAACCTGTTCGTGACCGAATCCAGGAAGTACCACACGCCGTTCGAAGGCCTGAACTGCACCACCTGCGCGTAGCCGGTGCCGAGGAAGTCTCCCACCATCGGCTTGTCTCCGGCCTGGCCAAACTGGAGGTACTTCGGCTGGTCGTAGGACCCGTACTTCTTCAGGTAGAAGGTGTTGGTCGTCGGCCGGAAGACGCCGATGTCGTCTTTCTCGGTGGAGAAGAACTTCCCGACGAACGGGATGTCATCTGCCTGACCCCAGGAATCCATCGAGTGGTTCGGAGCTGGCGTGGCGACGTTATCAACCCGGTAGACTTCGTAGGCAGGGATCGGAGTGTACGGTGCCATGACCGAACCATCGAGGTTCTGTCCGGGCCCGCTGAAGGTCTCCGGGGCCGGGTACGGGGTGTGTCCCGGGGCCATGCGGGTCCAGTAGGGGACGTTGAGCCTGAAGCCGATGTAGTGGTCCATCTCGTGGATGAGTGGCAGAGCGGTCTGGTCCCCGGCGGTGGTGGCCCCGAAGTCCCCGGCGGAGAGGACGATCTGGTCACCGTAGCTATTGGTTCCGCCGATGTGGTCTCGGTAGTTCCTCGGCATGGTGAAGAAGAGTCCTTCGTTCACCAGCTGGAGGGTCATGCCCTTGAGGGCGTTGAGTACCTGCTGGTCGTTGAAGCGGTTCCCGCTCCCGGCCGGGATGTCCACCGAGGGCCAGCGGCGCATCTGGATCCGGGCGGCGTTGTCGATCCACTCGAGCTTGATCCGGCAGTTGGGGTCCGAGTGGTTCTCGTTGAAGCCGTTGCGGATCACTCGCAGGCCCAGCGGTGTGGTCTCGACGAGGGCCCCGTTCGGATTGGTGCGGTAGGCACCGGACGGTGAGTAGCAGCTAAACGCGAAGGTCGACGTCGAGTAGATCGACGCCAGCAGAGAGAGGGCAAGGTACTTTCGATTTTTGAACATACGGTCCTCCAGTAAGAAACGATCTAGGGGTGAACTATTCCAATTGTAAGGGGGGACCGGATGCCGGGGGTAAAGGTTTAGCCGGAGAGTCAAGGTTCCCTTGGAATTTCATGAGTTAGCGAGAGTCGATGGGAAATGTTTAGACTTATCAGCGGCCCAAATTCTTGTCAGATTATGATATCGGCGGGTTGGGGGACTCGAGGAGAGGAGGGGTTTCTCCAAAAAAAGAAGGGGCCCTTCCGGGCCCCCTCTGGTTACTCTTTTACTTCTTTAGAAGAAGACTCGGGCTTCTTGATCTCTTCTTGTTTCCCGTGACCGTTGCAGGCCATGGCACCCACGGAAAAGATCATCACGAAGAGAGTCACTAAAAATTTATTCATACACGTTCCTCCGGTTTTCTGTAGCTAGAAGTATAGCACGGCCCTAGGGCCCGTGGCTCAGGTCTTTTGCCGTTGAATTAGTTCGACAATCTTTTTCACATTAGTTTCGGGGGTTTCGATGAGGACCCCGTGGCCCAGGCCCGCGATCCAGCGCTTGAAGTCCAGGCCGCGGTCTCGGAGATCCTGATAATAATAATTGGCTTTCTTCTCGAGGATTTCCCACGGAAGGTGCAGCCACGCCGGATCGAAGTTCCCTTGGACGAAGACCTGCGGCGGGAGGAGCTTCTGGATCTCCACCAGGTCGCACCTCCAGTCAACGCCGATCACGTCGATGTCCTTGAGGTCGAGGGCCAAGAGGTGCGCCGCCTGCGTGTGCTTGGAATAGTAGATGACCTTCGTCTCGGGAGATTTCTCCTTGAAGGATCGCAGCAGCACTGTGATCTTCGGAACCACTAGTTCCTTGTAGTCCCCGGGAGAGAGCTCCCCCGCGGCCGTGTCGAAGAGGGCAACCGCTTCGGCGCCTCCCCGGGCCTGGATGAGCATCTCCTGGAGCAGCTCGGGCAGGAGCACCTTGGTGAAGGCCTCGAACCGGCCGTCGTAGAGGCCCTTCTTCGCGGAGACGAGGTTCCCCGCGTGGGACCCTTCCACCGCGTAGGTGTAGAGGGTGAACGGAGCACCCACGAACCCGAGCAGGGAGACGGCCTCCGGGAGCCGCTCGCGCAGGAGCTCGCACGCCTCGCCCTGGAACTTGTAGAAGGTCTCCGCGGGGGCGACCAGCTTGAGCTTCTTCGTGTCCTCCAGGGAGGTGAGGTGCCACTCGAGCTTCGGGGGCCCCGAGAGGTAGGAGAGTCCCATCCCCAGCTGCTCCAGCGGGAAGAGCAGGTCGGAGAAGAGGATGGCGGCGTTGAAGCCGAAGTCCTGGATGGGCCCCAGGGTGACTTCGCAGGCGAGCTCGGGCGACTTGCACATGCTCATGAAGTCGGACCCGCGCTTGATCCCCTGGTAGTGCGCGTGGTAGCGGCCCGCCTGTCGCATGAACCATACCGGTAGTGTGCTGCCTCTGCCTTCAAAGATTCCCATTTAGCTCCCTCTCCATTCAAGTTTGTATCCGATGCCTCTCACGGATGTGATGGCCAGGCCCGAACCCGGATCCGAGTCGGCCCATTTTCTTATCTTCACGATGTAGTTGTCGATGGTCCTGTTGGTGGGGAAGCTGTGCTCGCCCCAGATGGATTCGATCATCTCGTCCCGGGCGACCACTTCGTTCTTCCGCTCGATGAGGAGCTCGAGGATGGCGCACTCCTTCTGTCCGAGCGCCGAAACCGTCCCGGCCGCATCCCGGAGCTCGAAGCGCTTGGGCCAGAAGACGAGCTTCCCGAAGGTGTAGGTGTCCGGGTTGTGCATGGTGAGCCGCCGGGACCGGAGGATCCGGTCGAGCCGCAGCGTCAGCTCCTTGAGCTCGAAGGGCTTGGTGATGTAGTCCTCGGCGCCGAGCTCGAGGCCCTCCACCCGCAGGGCCGGGTCGTTCAGGGCCGTGCAGAAGAGGAGGACGCATTCCTTCCGCTCGGCACGGAACTCCCGGGCGAGGGTGATGCCGTCTCCGTCCGGAAGGCCAATGTCGAGGATGGCGATGGCCGGAGGCAGGACCCGGAACTTCTCCCGCGCCTCCGCGCAGGTGGTGGCGAGTTCCACCTTGTACTTCCTGGTCCGGAGGTAGTCCCGGAGGGTCTGGCCCAGGTTCGGTTCGTCCTCGACGATCAGGAGCGAGAGCTCAGACATGGGTGTCTCCCGCGGGGGCCCGGAAGGTCAGGCAGAAGACGAGGCGCTCGTCGTTTTTGATCTCGAAGGCCCCCTGCATCTTCTTCATCAGGTTCCGGATGAGGTAGAGGCCGATGCCGCTGCCCTTGGAGGACTGGAACTTGTAGAAGAGGTTCCCGAGGCTCGCGAGGTCGCCCTCGAACTTCTCTCCCTTGTCGTCGTAGCGGATGAGCACCTCCTGGCCACTCCGCTTGGCCACGATCTCGATCTCCCGCGTGGCCCGGTTGTGCCGCTGGGTATTCTCGAAGAGGTTCCGGAAGATCATGTTGAGGGCGAGCTCGTCGGCGAGGACCTCCGAGGCGTCCGGGTCGAGGTAGAGCGCGAGCCGCAGCGGCGGCGGGAGCTTCCCCTCCTGGCGCTTGAGGTAGCGCTCGAGGCTCACCGGCACGAGGGTCAGGGGCGCGTCCTGTTCGATCCGCGAGAGCTGGAGGCTCTTCTCGAGCTCCGACTCGAGGCTGTGGGTGTCTTCGATGAGCCGCTGGGTGAGGTCCGAGAGCTGGGCGTGGGAATGGGTGTCGTCGGCGATCATCTCCTTGATGACCTCGGCCTGCAGGCGCATGCTCGCCAGCGGCGTCTTGAGCTCGTGGGAGAGGGAGGAGAAGAAGGCCTGCATGCTCTTGGACTTCTTCATGTCCCGGAAGTACATGACGAAGAGCGAGCCGCCCAGGAGCACGAGGAAGATGAAGAAGAAGCTGCCCTCCCACTTCATCATGTTGAGGAACTTGCTCTGGGACCCGAGCTCCGGGAGGTTCAGGCCGCTCATGGTGGAGTGGAGCTTGAAGACGAGGTAGAGCCACCAGCTCCCAAGTCCCAGGAGCATCAGGACCCACAGGAGGGTCAGGCCGTAGAACCACTTCTTCGTGCGGACTATCTCCATAGGCGCTCTCGGAGCTCCTCCTGGACCTTCTCGTCGTGGGCGAGGCTCACGAAGCCGACCTCGTAGCCGTTGGGGGCGAGGTAGATCCCGCGGGTGAGGCAGACCTCGAAGAGCTTCCGGAACCGGTCGTTGATGTTCGCCGGAAGCTCGGTGATGTTGGTGAGTTTCTCGTGGGT
>SXUH01000213.1 GCA_005791855.1 Bdellovibrionales bacterium | reverse complement strand
CTCCTGCTTCCGCAGCAGGCTCAGTGACTCGATCTTAGGATCGAAGCGACGCGGGACTTCCAGGAGTACTTCTTCTCGTAGTCGCTCCGGGCCCTCGCGGAAACTCGTCTCTCAAGCGCCCCGTCCCCAAGGACCTTCCTCAGCGCCCGGTCCCAGTCCGAAACGTCATCCGGCGTGACGAGCAGGGCGTTCTCGTTATCGACGAGGACCTCCTCCAGCACGCTGATCCTCGAGGAGATGATCGGCACGTTGCTCGCGAGGTACTCGAACATCTTCATGGGTGACATCCAGCGGGACGTGTCCATCCGCGCGCCGGCGTCGACGTAGACCTTCTTCTGGTACGGCATGAGGAGCACGTCCATGAGCCGCATGAGCCTCAGGGCTTCCTGGTGGGAGACGTGGCCCATGATCTTGAGGTTGGAGGAGCCGAACTGGGTTCGCAGATCGTTGATCTCCTTATCGTTGCCGCCGTAGACGAGGAAGGTGACCTCCGGGTTGAGCTTCGCGAGGCCTTCGATGACCTCGAAGCCTCTCCCGCGGTAGAGGTGCCCGAAGTACCCGACGAGCCTCGACGGAGCGAACTCGGGGAAGAGCTCTCGCCGTTCTCTTTGCCTTTCTTCGGCCGTCAGCACCCGGATCCCCTCGGGAGCCGCATCGTGGAGCACGAGCGTTCGAGACACGTCGGCCGCGTCTCCGGTTTCAACCAGGATGGCCCTCAGGGCGTCGGAGATGACGACGGTCTGTGCCTGCGGATGATCGATGACGTACCTCTGGAGCCGCCGCCGGAACCCGGGCTCCGGATTGTGGGTCTCGAAGAAGAACTTCCTCGAGGTGAGCACGCAGAGGAAGACCGCGAAGTAGATGTTCCTGGAGAAGATGACGTCGTACCTCTTCTTCGGGAGCAGGGTGAGAGCTAGGAGGGCGATGAGGAGGGAAGCCATCCTCTCGGTCTTCAAGAAGTAGGATGCGACCCTAAGCTCGCTCGGAAGCGGCCCGTACCGGCCTTCGATCTCGCTCCTGAGGTCCCGGGAGCTCTCGACCGTCCTGCGGGCGACCAAGGTCACGTCGGCCCCGTGCTGGCAGAAGGCTTTGCACATGTTTACCACGTGGATGGAATTGGCCGACCTCGAGGGGAGGGAAGAGGGGGAGACGTAGAGGACGTTCATGGAGCCACTTCCAGCGACTCCAGAAGCTTCCGGAGCTTGGTGATGTTGAACTCCATCCGGAACTTCTCCGGGATGAGCGAAGCCTTTCCGGCGGTCATGGCCTCGTAGTTCTCCAGGACTTTCTCGAGGACTCCTTCGAGTTCCTCGTCGGTCTTAAAGAGCGCTCCGTTCACCTGGTCGACGATGAGTTCGCTCGCCGCCTCGCCCTCCCGGAGGACACAGGGGATTCCAAAGTGGAGCGACTCGAGGATCGACCGGGAGACGCCTTCGGACAAGGACGGTAGCACGTTGATCTTCGCTCTCTGGATCTCCTGATAGGGGTGGTCAACATGCCCCGGGATCGAGACAGCGTTCTGAAGCGCGTGCTTCGCCGTCAGGCTTCGGAGCCTGGTCATGAGCGGGCCGTCCCCGAAGTAGCTGAGTCTTATCTCCGGGTTCCTCCGCCGCAGTCTTTCGAACACGCGCAGGAGGAGCTCGGGCTTCTTCCGGGTATTGAGGTTCCCGAGGAAGAAGAAGGTCACGTCTTTCCGCGGGTTCCGCATCCTCTCTTTCTCAAGGAAGCCTTCGTCCACGAAGTTGTAGATCGTCTGGAGCCGCGGGATCCCCAGCTCCTTCAGGTGGGCGAGCATGAAATCCGACATCGCGAGGACGAGGCTAAACCGCGAGAGGAGCCGGTAGTGGATGAAGGAGAGGATCTTCCCCTTGAAGGGCCCGTAGTCGTGGATGTAGTTCTCTTCCAGATTCCCTCTGACGGAGGTGAGCTTGGGTACCCGGCCGGGGAGGAGGGAGACGATGAAGTCAGCCGCAAAGCAGAGGGAGAGGAGCGCAGTCCCCGGGACCATCCTCTGCTTCAAGAGGGAGTACTTCCGCGGCCACTTGTGCATCCGGAAGTCCGTGAGCGTGACCGAATCCCGGAGCCCCAGGAGCTCCTTCCGAACCAGGCAGCCCTTGAGGGCGACGATCTCAACCCGGTAGTGGTCCGAGAGCCCGTTGGCGATCGCCACCGCCCCTCTGATCGGGCCCGTGGAACGAAAGGCGGGAATGACTATGGTGATAGTGTTGATCTTACTGGGCATACGCTCTGCTGGTTGCGAAAAATGTTAGCCCAGAGAGGGAGATGTCGCAAACTTTTTGTTTTAAGGACAGGGCCATTCTGCTAGTATTCTTCTCTCTATGGTAGATCTGCTAATAAGTGTCATTACTTACAACGAGTCACCGAAGCGACTCCGGGAAACCCTCTCCGCCATCTCGAGCAAGAAGTATTCGCTCAAGACCCTGGTCGTCGACAACGGGTCTCAGGACTACTCGGAGGTGGAAGCCGTCTGCAGAGAGCTCGGGGTCGAGTTTCACCACTCCTCCGAGAACCTAGGCTTCGGCGGCGGCCACAACCTCGCCTTCAAGAAGGGGAGCGACGGCCGCTACTTCCTCATCTTGAATCCGGACCTCACCCTGAGCCCGGAGAGCATCGACCTCGCCCTGGACTACCTCGAGTCCCATCCGGACGTGGGACTCCTCTCTCCGAAGATCTTCAATCCGGATCTCTCGCTCCAGCACCTGATCAAGCGAAACCCAACTTTCTTCGTCTTGTTCTGTCGGATCTTCCTCCCGAAGCGCTTCCTCACCCTTCCGGTGGTGAGGGCCCAGATTGACCGCTACGAGATGAAGGACGTGAACCCGGAGACGACCCAGGAACTCGAGTTCGCCTCCGGTTGCTGCATGTTCGTCAGGTCAGAAGTTTTCAAGAAGGTTAAAGGATTCGATGACCGCTATTTCCTCTACTTCGAGGATGCGGACCTTACTCGAAGTGTCAACTTAGTCTCCAAGACCGTGTACTACCCTCCAGTCACAGCGGTCCACGAATGGCGCAGAGCCAATCAGAAGAAGTGGAAGTACCGGTTTGTAGCAATCAACTCCGCCATGAAGTACTTCTTGAAATGGGGCTTTCGATTCTAATTTTTTTGATCTAAAGTTGGTCCTTACCAATAGGATCAGCCATGTACAAAGGTAAAAGGGTAGTCGCGCTCATACCGGCCCGGGGTGGGAGTAAGGGTGTTCCGCTAAAAAACATCAGGGCCCTCGCGGGCAGCCCGCTGATCTCGTACTCGATCTCCGCGGCCAAGGGTAGCAAGTACCTCGACCGGGTTTTAGTTTCCACGGACAGCGAAGAGATCGCTTCCATCGCCAAGGTCTACGGGGCCGAGGTCCCGTTCCTGCGACCGAAGCACCTCGCGGAAGATGCGTCCAAGGGGATCGACGTCGTCCTCCACGCAACCGACTGGTTGAGAAAAAATTCCACCGAAAGCTACGACCTCCTCCTCCTCCTCCAGCCCACGTCCCCGCTTCGAACCGCGGCCGACGTCGACGGGATCGTCGAAGAGCTCATCGACTCGGGGTCGGCCGCCCGGTGTCTGGTCTCGGTCTGCGAATGCGAGCAGCATCCTCTCTGGGCAAACCAGCTCCCACCGGACCTCTCCATGGAATCCTTCGTCCTGGATTCGGTGAAGAATAAAAATCGCCAGGAACTCCCCGTCTACTACCGCTTCAACGGCGCGCTCTACCTCTCGGAGATTAGCTACCTGGAGGAGACCAAGAGCTTCCTGGGACCTTGGACCAAGGCCTACATCATGCCTCAAGACCGGTCCCTCGACATCGATACCCCGCAGGACTTCGCCCTCGCGGAGATCCTCATCAAGGACACCCCCGAGAAGAAGAATTCTCTCGCCGAGTTCCTGAAGTACCACCGCTACCTCCTGCATCGATCCTGGCTGGGACAGATCTACCGGACCTGGTTCCTCTACCCGCGGCTCCGGCGGGCGCTCAACGGTCACGGCCTCGACATCGGCTGTGGCATCGGAGACTTCCTGAAGTTCCACCCCGACTGCACGGGCGTGGACATCAATCCGTACAACGTCGAATTCTGCCAGCGGCTCGGGCTCCGGGCCGATCTCTACGACGGCCTGAGGCTCCCGTACCGGGACCGGACCTTCGACTTCGTCATCCTGGACAACGTCCTCGAGCACATCACCGATCCGAAGCATCTCCTCGAGGAGGTGCGCCGGGTCCTGAAGAAAGACGGAACCTTCGTCGTGGGCCTTCCGGACAAGAAGGGCTACGCCTCCGACAGCGATCACAAGATCGACTACTCCGACGGCGACCTCCGGAAGCTCCTGGAGCGGTACTCCCTCACTCCGACGAGGAAGCTCCTTTCTCCGGTTCCCTTCGAAGGGGCCGGGGAGTTCGTCCGGCAGCAATGCCGCTATAACTTTTTCAAGCTGAGCACCTAGGCCATGAACATCATCATCCCCGTCGAGACCCCGAACCGCGAGCTGATTTACAAGAGCCAGCTCGCTTCGCACCTGGCCCACGAGGGCTTCGACTGCTACCTGACCCTGAAGAAGTTCGTCCCGGAGCTCGTCGAGAACCTCTCTCCCTGCATCTACTTCGACAAGGGATTCCACCCCGGGGTCTCGGAGAAGATCCACAAGCAGATCAAGGACAGGAAAGGCTTCATCGTGAGCCTCGACGAAGAGGGAGCCGTTGACTTTCCGGACTTCTCCACTCTGGAGAACCGCTACAGCGAAACCCTCTTCCGGAACGCCGACCTGGTGTTCATGTGGGGGAAGAAGCAGCGGGATCATTTCCAAGCGAAGTACCAGACCCTGAGTAGCGAGAGGGTCATCGTCTCGGGCCATCCGCGGTTCGACCACCTGATCCAGAAGACCAGGCGGACCCTCCAGCCGGTGATCGAGAAGATCAGGGCCCAGTACGACTCGTTCATCCTCGTCAACCTCAACTGCGGCTTCGGCAACAACATCAAGGGCGACGCCTTCGTCAGAGAGAACTACGGGCCCCGGGTCCGGCACCTCGCGAAGATCATGGCCTACGACAAGTTCAAACTGGAAGAGTACCTCAAGCTCATACGAAAGCTCTGTGCGAAGACCTCCCACAAGATCGTCGTGAGGCCCCACCCGGAGGAGAGCCTCGCTCCCTACCAACGGGCCCTGAGGGCAGAGATCGCGGCCGGGAAGTGCGTCGTCACCACGGAGCACTCGGTCCTCGCCTGGAACGCGGCCGCGGAGTTCATCATCCACCCGGACTGCACCAGCGCCGTCGAGGCCGTGCTGCAAGGGAAGAGGCCGATAAGTTTCCTCCCGGAGCACCCGCAGAAGATCGCCACCCAGATCCCCGTGGACGCGAGCACGGAGCTCAACGACATCGACTCCGTCCTCGACGCCGTCTCGGCGAAGGGAGAGGTCGCGGGTCCCTCCGACGTCCAGGAAAAGCTCCAGTCCTACTTCCACCTCGACGGACAGAGCGAGCAGAACATCGTCTCGGCCATTAAGAAACTGAACTTCGCAACCGCAGGCCGGCGCCTCCCCGCGGGTGTGAAGCTCAAGCTCTTCCTCCGGGGTAAGTACGACCTCCTGGCAAAGAAGAGGAACACCTTCGTCATGGAAAAGCAGAAGGGGTTTAACCTCGGCGCCATCCGGGCCGCGATCGAGAGCAGTGACTTCAAGGATTCGAAGATCACCACCCTGGCCACCGACGGGTGCTTCCTCATCTCCCATGGGTGAGCCCATGACCTTCTTCATCACCGGGTCGAACGGCTTCGTCGGCACGCACCTCTGCCAGGAACTTTCGAACCGAAACATCCCCTTTAAGAAGGGGGTCCGGAGAGCCGCCGATCCTTCGGAAGTTTCCTACGGAGACCTCTCGACGGAGGGGAACTGGGACCAGCTCTTCCGCGGGATCGATGTGGTCGTCCACCTCGCCGCGCGGGTGCACGTGATGAACGAAACCTCCTCCGATCCACTAGAAGAGTTCCGGAAGACCAACGTCGCTGCTTCGGTGAGGCTCGCCGAAGCGGCCCGGGCTTCCGGAGTGAAACGGTTCATCTTCCTGAGCTCCATCAAGGTCAACGGCGAAGAAACCCACGCGCGCCCGTTCCGGGCCGACGACGAACCCAACGCCTCCGACCCCTACGGCATCTCCAAGCGCGAAGCCGAGGACGCCCTCCTCTCGCTCCACGAGCCCGGGGCCTTCGAGGTCGTGGTGATCAGGCCGCCCCTCATCTACGGGCCCGGGGTCAAGGCCAACTTCCAGAGCCTCATGAGGCTCTCCGGGAAATCCCTCCCGCTCCCGTTCGGGAGCGTGGAGAACCGCCGCTCGATGGTCTCCGTGTTCAACCTCGTCGACCTCATCATCCTGTGCTCCCACCATCCGTCGGCCGGAGGCAACGTCTTCCTCGTCTCCGATGATCATGACTTCAGTCTCCGGAGCCTCATCACTCAGATGGCCGAGGTGCAGGGGAGGAAGGCCCTCCTCCTTCCGGTCCCGGTCTTCCTCATGAAGCTCCTGGCGACGCTTCTCGGGAAGAAAGCGGTGGTGGACCGGCTCTTCGGGAATCTGCAGGTGGACATCGGAAAGACCAAGAGCCTCCTCGGCTGGAAGCCGAAGTATGGTCTTCGGAACACCTTCAGTGCTTGATCCCTTCTCTCTGTAGGACCTTCAGGACGGTCAGGAAGATGATCTTGAGGTCGAAGGCCAGGCTCCGGCGGCGCAGGTACTCCGAATCGTAGCGGACCTTCTCCTCGATGGAGAGGTCGTCGCGGCCGTTGATCTGGGCCCAGCCGGTGATCCCCGGAGGAATGGTCTGGACGCTCTTCGTGTTCCGGAGCTCCATCAGGTCGTACTGGTTGAAGAGCGCGGGCCTCGGGCCCACGATGTTCATGTCACCCTTGAGCACGGACCAGATCTGCGGGATCTCGTCGAGGCTTGATTTTCGCAGGAACGACCCCACCGGCGTGAGCCAGCTCTTGCTGTCGATGAGGTGCGTGGCGAGCTGGGGGGTATCGATGAGCATGGTTCGAAACTTCGGCATCAAAAAAACTTTGTTGTCTTTCCCGATCCTCTTCGACCAGTGAATGGCCGGCCCGGGACTGGTAAGTCTGACCAAAATCCACACGAAGATAAATGGCAGTAAAAACACGATTCCGACGAGAGTGCTTACGATTATATTAAAGACGCGAATAGTCATTTTGGTCCAAATAGCATTGAAATTCAAAAAGGATCATGACATATTCCGGAATGATTTATAAACTTTTTTTTCAATAAAACAGGCTATTTTCAGAGAGTAACTTTGTCTAATTTCTTTCGAAGTTTCAACAACCCGAGGATCGTCTTCGCCTTCGCCTACGACGCCGTCGTGGCGGCGCTGTCGTTCTGGTTGGCCCTGACCCTGCGGTTCGAGTCCTACAATTCGCCGAAGTTTTTCAACTCGAAGTTCCTGGCGCTGTTCCTCCTGTCGGAGCTGGTGCTGGTGGTGAGCTTCGTGCTCAACGGCCTCTACCAGGGTGTCTGGCGCTTCAGCAGCATGCACGACCTCATGCGCGTGATCAAGGCCAGCTTCATGGGGATCACCTTCACCGTGATCATCTGCTTCTTCTACAACCGGATGGAAGGCCTTCCGCGGTCGATCTTCCTCATCCAGTTCCTCATCCTCGTGGTGAGCCTCGGCGGAGGGAGGTTCCTCTACCGCTTCATGAAGGACCGGCACGTCCGGAACAACTTCCTCAAGGCCACGGACGACGAGATCAAGCGCGTCCTCATCGTCGGCGCGGGCCGGGCCGGGGAGAAGCTCGTGCGGGACATCCACGCGACGCCGGCGCTCAAGTTAAAGGTGGTCGGCTTCCTCGACGACAACAAGTTCAACAAGAACGCCATGATCCACAACGTGAAGGTCTTCGGGGGCGCCGAGCTCATCCCGCGGCTGGTGAAGGACATGGACGTGGACAAGATCTTCATCGCCATCCCGTCGGCGAGCGGCGACGAGGTGAAGCGCCTGGTTTCCTACTGCAAAGAAACCACGGCCGAGCTCAAGATCCTCCCGAAGATGGACCACCTCCTCTCGACCCAGGTCGAGATCTCCCTCCTCCGGAACATCAAGATCGAAGACCTCCTGGGCCGCGAGCAGATCACTCTGGATTCCCACCACCTCAACACCATGATCAACGACCAGGTTGTCCTGGTCACCGGCGCCGGCGGCTCCATCGGCAGCGAACTCTGCTTCCAGATCGCGAAGTTCAACCCCAAGCTCATCGTGATGGTGGATTCCTGCGAGTTCTTCATGTACGACCTGGAGATGAAGTTCCGCGAGGCCCACCCGGACACCAATTTCTTCCCGAAGATCCTCGACATCCGGAACCAGGAGAAGGTCGACACCGTCTTCGAGACCTTCCGGCCCCAGCTCGTCTTCCACGCCGCGGCCTACAAGCACGTGCCGATGATGGAGTACAACCCGGCCGAGGCCATCGAGACGAACATCAAGGGGACGAAGATCGTCGCCGAGACGTCCCTGAAGTACAAGGCCCGGAAGTTCATCCTCATCTCCACCGACAAGGCCGTGAACCCGACCAACGTCATGGGCGCCTCGAAGCGCATCGCCGAGATGGTCATCTCCGACCTCTCGAAGCGCTCCACCAGCACGAAGTTCATCTCCGTGAGGTTCGGCAACGTCCTCGGCAGCACCGGCAGCGTGATCCCGCTCTTCCGCAAGCAGATCGAAGAGCGGAAAGACATCACCGTCACCCACCCGGACATCATCCGCTACTTCATGTCCATCCCGGAGGCGTGCCAGCTCGTCATGCAGGCGGGGTCCATGGGAGAAGGCGGGGAGATCTTCGTTCTGGACATGGGCGAGCCGGTGAAGATCTTGGACCTCGCCAAGGAGATGATCCGGCTTGCGGGCCTAGTGGTCGACAAGGATATAAAGATCATGTTCTCGGGGCTCCGTCCCGGAGAAAAGCTCTATGAGGAATTGTTCAGCGACCAGGAAGCCTACGAGTTCACCCACCATGGAAAGATTCGGAAAGCTCTCTTCCGGCCCCTCACGGAAAACTTCGATGAAAAACTCCATCGCCTCCTTTCGATCGTCACGAACGAACCTGATACCATCGTGTACCTGATGAAGGATCTGGTTCCTGAGTTCAAACACTACCGGCTCCAAGAAAAGACGGACCAGTTCAGCAGTAGTCCGCAGTGATTTTCGAAATGGTTCTTAAGTTTTAACTGGAAAAAAATGATTATCTTTTCCAATTTGAAGTTCTATGAACCGCTGAACAAGCTTTAACTTGTAAAGACAGATAATTGGATTTG
>SXUH01000212.1 GCA_005791855.1 Bdellovibrionales bacterium | reverse complement strand
GAGCTGCGCGACCTTGGGACCCAGGTTCTCTTCGGTGAAGAAGCGAGATCCGTCGAAGAGCATC
This sequence comes from Bdellovibrionales bacterium, assembly GCA_005791855.1. Lineage (GTDB taxonomy): Bacteria > Bdellovibrionota > Bacteriovoracia > Bacteriovoracales > Bacteriovoracaceae > Peredibacter. The sequence goes on along the minus strand of SXUH01000212.1, from coordinate 5,676 downwards.
GTCTACGCCTACCGGCCAGGGGCCCTCGCGGACCGGCTCTGGAACCACTACCTCGCCGTCGACGGAAAGGAAGTCGCCGCCGTCGCCGCGGGATCCTACTACCCCGTGGAAGTGGCGCCGGGGGCGCACACCGTCTCCCTGGTCATCAATTCAAAACCGTTCTACTCCATCGCCTTCACGGCACGGGCCGGGGAGGAGTACTTCCTCCGGTCGAACGAGAATCTCCTCAACCTTGACCGGAAATACTCGGCCACCGCCGGCGAAACCTCCGAGAGCTGTGGCTTCATCAAAACCGGAACCGCGGAGGTGCTGAAGAAGTACCTCGAGCAGCTGGACACGAGGATCCAGAAAGAAGCCTGTACGACGAAGTTCATGTTCGTCGAGAGAGGTGCCGCCCGCAGAGAAGTCCGAGAACTCAAACTCTCTCTCGAGGACTAGCGCCCCCCCTGAAATCAAGTAGCTACCAGCGACCGCCAACATTCTGAGCAGCATAATCTTTAGGTGCCAACGACAACCACCTTGAAGGCCTTTAAAGAAAACTTAGCCCGCGGGCCGCGGTCGACCTTTCGTATAATGGGCAAGAGCCATCAACCTCACAAAAGGAACGTTACATGAAAGCCAAGCTCTCCTACTGCCTCTCGGTCCTGACCTTCGTCATCGCCACTGCCTTTAGCTCGAACACATATGCCTCCAACCAGTGCGAGATCTACATCCGGACCTACAGCTTCATGGACGGCTCCAGCATCCAGCTCGTCGAGCGGAACTGCAACGGAACGGTGAACGTGCTTCACAAGCTCGAGACGCCGGCCACCAACGACAGCCTCCCACTCCTTCAGTAATCGGTACCGGGAAGAACATATGAAGAAAATCTGCCTGCTCGGTCTTGGGATCCTCGGGGTGCTTCTCCTGGCAGGCAGATTCTCGTCTCCCGAAGGGGAAAGCGTCGACGCCGAGAGAGGCGCCGGCCTCGAAGAGGCGAAACTCTCCCGGAGTGCCGATCTCCCTCCTCGGTCCGCGACGGGCCCGCGGACCCCAGCGCACGACCCCGTCCTCGAGGCCAAGATCAACACCCGGGACCATGTGAAAGAGGACCTGATCGAAGTGACCTCCGACGTCGCGGAGGTCCGCGACGGACTCGAGGCACTCCTGGTCTACGACCTCAAGCTGACGCCGAAGGAAGTTAAGAAGTTCTACCGCCTGCGAGCGAGCCTCGATCAGGAGATCGTGAACTACTTCAAGGCCAACCAACCCGATCCCTTCCGGATGGACCAGGACCTCAAGGCGATCCAGAAGAAGTACGACCTAGCAGTTCGGAAAGTCCTCGGCGACGAGAACTACGCCAGGTACAAGGCCTTCGCCGCCTCGACCCAGGAACAGCTATCAGATCGGAGCCAGGGATCGGTGAAGATGCTCGGGCTCTAGCGGCGCGAATCCCGGTACTTAGAGACTCCCGATCCATGCTATAATAGATCATGTCCAAGACCCTCAAGATTAGCAGCGGCGACTCCGGCGGATCCTCCCCGCCCGCCTACTACCGGGAAGGGACGCCCGCCGTGATCGACGTCGGGAGCGAAAAGAGCCTGCGGAAGTGGGAAGCGAATCTCCACCTGACCCGCGGGGAGCTCCTCGAGGCCATCAAGGCTTTCGGCCCGGTGGTGCGGGACATCCGCCGGGGGTTTCTCCGGGAGCGGTCGGAGGACGAAGCGGCGTAAAAAAAAGCCCCCCGGTTTCCCGGAGGGCTCCTGGCGGTTAGGCCTTTAGGAACATCACTGGAGGTTGATGTCGCTCATTCCATACATCCCCTGGGAGACGTGGAACTTCGAGAAGTCCTCGGCAGCTAGGATGTTTCTGATGGAGAAGATGTACTCGGCCCAGCCGTCGGCGGCGTCCTGGTCGAAGCTCGAGGTCACCTTGAGCTGGGTCACCCGCTGGTTCTTCTCGATCTCGAAGAGGCCGACCCTGAGGCCCTTCTTCATGAAGATGAAGCTGCGGTTCTTCAGGGACTTCACGGTGATGAGGGACGAGTTCGAGCCGAGGCTCAGGAACTGCGGCTTCACCAGGAACTCCCCTTCCGAGGTCACGCGCCAGAGGTCGAGCCGGGAGGCTTCGGCGTCGTAGGTGATGAACCCGTCTTTGAACAGACCGTTGGTGATGTCGTGGTCAACCATGTCCACCAGGGTCGCTTCCTGAGGGCCCGTGAGCTTGAGCGAGTAGGTCTTGGACATCCCTCTTCGAAACGGCATGCCGATGTCGTAGTAGTCGAAGTGGATCGGCCCGCGGAAGAAGTAGCGGCCCTTGAAGTCGTCGGTCACGAGGAGGCCTTCCTTCCCGACCACCGGCTTCCCGGGGAGGTTGATCGAGGCCGAGCAGAAGACCTTGTTCTCTTCGAAGGAGAGCTTCTTGGCGAACGGCATCTCGAAGGCGGAGTAGTCGTCGTAGTAGTCGATCGGGCGCGCGGTCCGCTGCTCGTCGATGGCCTTGACCTTGAACGCGGTAAAGGCGTAGATGTCCTCGCCGACGGTCTCCAGCGAGAAGCTGTCGGACTTGGCGTCGAAGAAGTACTGGCACCCGGCCTCGACCTCGAGCTTCAGGAGGCGCGTGCCGACGAGCTTGAAGAATTCGTTGTTGATCTTCAGGATCTCCGTGTTCTCGGTGGTGATCGCCTGGATCTGGAAGTAGTAGTAGTACCGCTGCTCGTCGGTGCGAGCGTTGGTGGCGATCTTCTCCTGGGTCACTGCGCCGGTGGCGAGGTCGACCACGCTCAGGTGAGCGTAGTCGAAGACGTCCTGCTCGTAGGAGTGGCTCGCGCCGTAGCTCACCGTTTCCTTCTTAGTGAAGGAGCTCACGACGAAGAGCTTGCCGCCCTTCACCTTGTGCCACTCGTACTTGCCCTTGAGCTCGAGCGTGCTCAGGACCTCGGCCTTCTCGGCGTCGGCCTTGGCGAGGCTCACCTTCCGGAGTTCGACGGCGTTCTTCTTGCTGACGATCTGGAGCCCTTCGGTCGCCGAGAGGACCTGGAAGTCGACGATGTCGCGGGCGAGCTCGAGCACGCTCACGGACTTCACGAAGCCCCGGGCGGCCATCTCCGACTGCTTGAAGGTCTCGAGGCTCTCGTCGCTGAAGGTGTTCAGCACGCTGACTTCCTTGTTCAGGAAGACGCGCTTGAGCCAGCCGTCTTCGCCGGTCACGCTCGGACCCTCTTCGAGGGCGCCGGTGTTGAGGTTCAGGGAGACGATCTTCGCGCCGTTCTTCCAGTTCTTGGTGAAGCTCACCGGGAAGAGGACGTTGAACACGCCGGGGGCTTCCTGGACCATCTCGAAGTACTTGTCTTCGCTGTTGAGCCGGGACCAGACGTCGTCGGAGTCGATGGTGAGGGAGGAGACGACTTCGTGCTTGTAGGCGTTCCCGACCTTCTTGATCTCGAAGAGCTTCGCCTGCGGGTAGCGCTTGCCGGTTTCGCTCGTCACCGGGACGATCTCGCCGAGGCCCAGGACGTACTTCTTCCCGTTGTACTCGAGGGGGAAGGACTTGGAGACCCAGCCTTCGAACTGGAGCTGGCCCAGGTGCTTGATGCCCTTAGCGGGCTCGGAGATGTCGAAGAGCTCGAACGGGTCGATGCGGTTGGCCGGGACCCAGAAGGCGTAGAGGAGGTCACCGGACACGCGGACGTCCTGCAGGCTCGCGTGCTGGCCATTGGTGTCTCCGACGGAGATGCGCATGTTCTCCTTGGAGACCTGGACCTCGCTGCTCGCCTTCAACGGGAAGGCTTCGACGGAGACGCGGGTGAGGCTGTTCGCCTCGGCCTGGTAGTTCCCCACCACGAAGAGGTGGTCCTTGTGGATGAAGGTGTTGGACCGCTCGGTCACGCGGCCCCGGGCCTTGATGGTCAGGAACTTCTGGATGTCGCCGCGGGGGGAGGTGATGTCGTGAACGCTCACGGTGTCGGACCGGGAGTTCCAGTTGGTCTGGGTGGAGACCACGAAGTAGCGCTCCCCTTCTCGAAGGACGTTCATGGTGCTCACGTACTGGTCCTTGCCGTGGAGCTCGACGGACTCGATGGTGTCCATGTTCTTCTCGTCGACGCGGACGGAGGTGATCTGGGCCTTCTGGTCCCCGCCGTAGCCGCCCGAGGTGGTGATGGCGTAGAGGACGTCACCCACGAGCCTAGACTCGGAGAGGTAGCCCGGGACGGACAGCTCCTTGACGAGCTTCGGCGTCTGGGAATCGGAGACGTCCATCATGTATACCTTGGTCACGTGGTTCGTCGACCAGTGGTTCTTGGTGTAGGTCCACTCGGTGTTGATGATGAGGACCTTGCCCTGGGCCTCGAGGAAGTACATCTCGCTCGAGTAGTTGTTGAAGACCGGGAAGCGGCCGACGATCTTCGGCTGCTCGAGGCCATCGGCGAAGCTGATGATCTGGAACCCGCGGTACTGGTTCAGGAGGAAGAGTTCCTTGTTCCCCTTCTTCCCGAGCTTGAAGACGTCGGCTTCCTGGATCTCCCGGTTCGCGGCCCCGCCTCTCGGTGCGGACTCGGCCGAGGCCATGGGCCCCATCCGGCGGCTGATGTTGGTCGTGTAGGCGAACTGCTTCTGCCCGATCTTCCTGCCGGAAATTTCTTCGAGGTACTTCTTGGTGAGAAGCTCCGGATTCGGCAGATCCGGATTGATCGCTTGCCCGTAGGCAAGGGCATTCGTCAGGGCAATGCCGGCCAGTAACTTGATAACTTTCATATCCCCTCCAGGGTGTTGGTAAATTCCTGGGCATGTATACCGAGGATGGTTCCGGAGTGAAAGAGTCTGGGAAATAAAAGCGAACTCGCCGGTGTTCGGGGTCACACTGGCCTGAAGCTAGCGGTCGCTTTTTGGGACTTGGTTGAAGATTTGCTTGAAAAAACCAACATTTAGGACCGCGACATTGTCCCCGTTAGGGTTCTCGGCCTTGAGGACAAAGGACTTGAGCACCTTCCTGAGTTCCGCCTTGAGCTGGCCCAGCTGCGCTGGATTGATGGAAAAGACTTCATTGTAAAAAAGGGCTTCGTCGGACTGGAAGTTCTTCTTGAGGTTCTCCTTCTGGAGCTCCATGCAGTGGGTGTAGAAATCGATGAAGAGGTTCTTCTCCTTCTCCGGGATGACGTGGACCTGGGAGGTGGCCGGGACGAAGCTCTTTTCCTTCTTATCGTAGACCCCGAGCTTCAGGTCCTCCATGAGCGGGAGCGACTCGAGGATCTGGTCGACGGAGAGGCCCGTGCGCTTGGCGAGGGTCTGGAGCTTCACCCCGACCCCGACTTCACCGGAGGCCGCGTAGATGAACGGGGCCCGGTAATCCTGGAAGTTCGAGTCGGTGTAGGTCTTGTTGAAGTTCGTCTCGAGGTAGAGGTCCTTGAGCCGCTGGACCATCTTCTTCTTCCCCGGGTCCGCTTCCATGGCCACGAGCTGGACGAAGAAATCCTCCATCCCCGGGTCGAGCTCCATGGCCTTGAGGAATGCCGGGAGCGAGCGGTCCGTGAGGCGCTTCAGGCCCTCGGTGACGTCGCGGGGAAGGCTCTTGGCGACCTCCGCCTGCCGGGCGAAGACCCCGTAGCTGTAGGCGGGGTTGAAGACCTTCTTGATCCCGAAGAAGCATTTTAAGAAGGCCCGGTAGTCCTCGCTTTCGAGGAGCAACCGGGCGTAGTCT
>SXUH01000211.1 GCA_005791855.1 Bdellovibrionales bacterium | reverse complement strand
TCAACTGCGATATAGTGGTCGTACTCTGTCTCGATACTCATTGGTCGGTCTCCTGTTTGAGAAGTTTAAGTTAGTTCTGAAAAACCAATTTTAAACCAAACTCATTCTGGAGACTGGCCGCCTTATCAATTTACCGTTCAAGAAACGATGCCCAAATCTGCGCAGGGCTTCTTTAGCAAGTCTTAAATTTGAGATCCGGCCCTCCTGTTGCAAAATATTTCCAGGGGGCAGTTATAAAAACTTATCAGACCGAACCCATCGTGCCAGTGCGAGGACTCACTCCTCTTGGGCAAAAGATCTTATCTCTTCGTGACGAGATCCTACAGCGGTGGGAGACGAAGGTGCGAGCATCCATGGCCGAGGCCAGGCTCCTCTCCACGCCGATCCTCGTCGACACGCTCCCGGTCTTCGTCGAGGCCATCGCCGAAGCCGTGGGCCGAAGCGAGCCCCAGAACTCGGCGAAGGTCTACAACACCGTGGCGGAAGAGCACGGTGGAGAGCGGGCACGGATCACCAACTACAAGCACGAAGACCTGATCCGGGAGTACCAGATCCTGCGCTGGATCCTGCTCGAGGTCCTGGAAGAGGCGGGGGTCACCATGACCGTCAAGGAACGGATCGCGCTCCACTCGTCGATCGACGTGGCCGTCCGGCAGGCCGCGACCACCTTCACCCTGGTCCACGAGCGCATCCGGGATCAGTACGTGGCGACCCTCTCCCACGACATGAAGAATCCCCTCTCCTCCATCCTCCTCAACGCCGAACTGCTGGTCCGGAAGTCCGTAGACCCGGACTTCGTGGTGAAGCAGGCGGGGAAGCTCAAGGAGGCGGCGGGGAGGATGCAGAAGATGATCGACGACCTCCTCGACCTGAGCCTCATCAACGCCAACGGGAGCCGGCTCAAGCTCGAGCTCGAGCCCCTGGACATCAGCGCGCTCACGGAAGAGATCATCTGCGACCTCAGTGGTAGGGCCCAGGGTCGGCTGAAGGCTTCGGTGGAAAAGATCACCGGGACCTGGGACCGGACGTACCTCCGGAGGGCCCTGGAGAACCTGATGTCCAACGCGCTCAAGTACGCGGACCCCAGAAGCGAGATCTGCATCCACGGGACCTCCACCAAGGGGCGGCTCCTCTGGAGCATTCACAACTCTGGGACCCCCATCCCGCCCGAGGAACAGGAGACCATCTTCCAGGTCTTCATCCGTGCCAAGGAATCTTCCCGGAACGAGTCCAAGGGCTGGGGCCTAGGGCTGCCGCTGGTGAGGGCCGTCGCCGAAGCCCACGGGGGAAGCCTCGGGCTCGAGAGCAGTGCCGAGTCTGGCACTACTTTCTTCTTCGACATCCCGCTAGACTCGGCTCCGTATCAAGAGGCGCCGACCATCGAGCTGATGTAACCGAAACTAAGACTTCCCAAGAAAACTAATTTAGGGAATACTATTACCATCAACCCGAGCGGAGTATTCTTTGAAGCTCATTAGCTTTTTTCTCTTTGTGTTCCTCATCTCGGTTCCAAGTCAGGACCTCACGGCCGATTCCGTGACCTGCTGGGGCCTCTGGGTCAGTGACCCCTGCCAGTACGGAGATGTCTGCGGCTCGATCCAAAATCCACAGCCATCTCTCTGCTCTTGCCCGGATCCACAAGTTGCGCGCTGCCTCGATGAAAACCAAGGGGAAGCATGCGGCGGGGTCCGCTGTCGGATGACCGTCTGCGATTGTTCGAATCCCTTCTAGCGAAGACAACTCGTACCAATCAAATCTTCAACTCTCTCTTTATAATGGCAAGATGATCGACGAAGCCACCCTCAAGAGCCTCCTCACCGCCCTCGGCATCGGCCTCCTCATCGGTGTGGTCCGGGAGCGAAGGAGAGACCCGGACGCCGCCGAGGCCGGGATCCGGACCCACACCCTCATCTCCATCCTCGGTGCGGTCACCTGGAACCTCGGGACCGCCCCCTTCGTCACCACCCTCGTGATCGTCGGGGCCTTCGCGGTCACAAGCTACCTCAAGACGGCGGACCAGGACCCGGGGCTCACGGGTGAAGTCTCCATGGTGCTGACCTTCATCCTCGCGACGATGGCCCAGGAGAAGCTCGAGCTCGCGTCGGCCCTCGCCGTCTTCTGCGCGATCTTCATCCAGGCGAAGACCTTTCTCCACCGGGTGGGCCGCGAGCTCATCACTGAGCAGGAGCTCGGGGACGCCCTCCTCCTCTCCGCGGCGGCCCTCATCATCATGCCGCTGCTTCCGGATGGGGCGATGGACCCGTGGGGAGTGCTGAAGCCGACCACCGTCTGGAGGATCGTCGTGCTGATCATGGCGATCGGGATGCTCGGGCACGTGGCCCGGAGAGCGCTGGGAACGAGGCTCGGACTTCCGCTGGCCGGGTTCTTCTCCGGGTTTGCGTCCTCCACGGCGGCGATCGCGGGCCTCGGGCAGAAGGGGAAGCACGACCCCGGGAGTGGGTCCATGTTGAGTGCGGCGGCCCTGCTCGCGAACCTCTCCTCGCTCCTTCTCTTCGGCGGGGTGCTCGCGACGGTTTCGCCGGAGCTCCTGCGCTCGATGCTCGTTCCGATCGGGTTCGGGTGCCTGGCCCTCGGGGTCTGCGCGGGGATTTTGCTTTTTCGACAGAGGCACAAGAGTTCCGACCTTGAGACTACCTCGGGACGAGCGTTCAAGCTTTCGCAGGCGTTCCTCATCGCCCTCCTCATCTCCGGCGTGTCTCTGCTCGCGGCGTGGCTGAACCAGCTCTACGGCGGGACCGGGGCCCTCGTTGCGAACGTGATCGCGGCGACGGCGGAGCTGCACGCGGCGGCGGCGAGCCTTGGTCAGCTCTCGAGCACCGGGGCGATCGAGGCGAATGTCGCCGAGTGGGGGATCATCGCGGTCCTGTCCTCCAGTGCGGTGGCGAAGATCTTCCTCGCCTACTTCAGCGGCGGGCGGAAGTACTGCCTGCAGATCGCAGTGGGACTGGTGTTGATGGTGGTGGGGACGCTGTGTGGGAAGGTGCTCTTATGATTGATCTTAAACTTGTACGGGAGCTTCCAGTTTCGGCGGCCAGTGGTCTTGTTCGGGTGGATGGGGGCTTCTACGCGGTCTCCGATGATGAGGTGAGACTCCTCCGGTTCACGCAAGCTGAGCAGGAGTTCTATCCCCTCCTGGACCTAGAGCTTCCGCGGGAGCCGAAGGCACGGAAGAAGGCGAAGCCGGACTTCGAAGCACTCTGTTTGAAGGACGGACTGATCTACGTCTTTCCTTCGGGGTCCAAGGAGAATCGGATGGTCGGGGTCTGCTTCGATCCGCGAACGAGTGAAGCGCGGACCATTGACCTCTCACGGCTCTATCTGAAGCTCATGCAAACGATCCCGGATCTGAACATCGAAGGGGCGGACTATCATAATGGGCAGTTTCTGCTCTTGAGCCGGGGGAACGGGCCCGGAAGGCAGAATGCTCTCATTCGGGTCTCAGCGGATCTGACTGAGGTTAGGGAGCTGAAGCTCGTGGACCTTGAGTTCGGGTTTACGGATCTCTGTGTCTACCAGGGCGAGTTGTATTTTCTGGCGGTGAAGGAAGATACCCAGTCGACCTACGACGATGGGCCGTTTCAGGGGGCGATCCTCGGGAGGCTGGATCTTCACGGGAAGGTCGCGGCCATGGAGACTCTAGAGATCTCCGAGAAACCGGAGGGGCTCTGGATCGAAGGCGGCGAGGTGTTCCTAGTGACGGATGCGGATGATGCTTCCATCCCCTCGAAATTCTATCGGGGATTTTTGGACGTCCGAAAATACTGAAGGCACTAGCTACTTGATCTTTTCCAGAAATTCTCTAAACGCATCAGACTTCCGCTCTTTCCTGCAAAAGTCTTCGATCCTTTTCAAATCGGTCGGTTGATTCCTCGCGACCAGGACGGCTTGTTCGAAGAGCTTCTTCTCTCCGTGCGGCTTTCCGTACTCTCCCACGAAGTATTGTTCCAAGCGATCGAGGACACAATCCGTCGGCGAAAGAATTTTGACTACAGTCTTCTCTACTTCCTGGGTCGCTGGTTCGACGTCGTAGCTGCCGGCGATTTCGATCGGGCCCGTTGGGAACTCGAGGTAGAACTGGGTGCAGTCCGGGTGCCTGTAGTACCGCTGCTGAGTCCGTTCGAACCCGATCTCCTTTAACGCCTCCGGAAGCTCTCTCTTGTTCAACGACCGCACGATGAAATCCAGGTCTCCTGAGACGTACATCCCCTGGCTGTAGATCGAGACGACGGCTCCGCCGACCAGGACGACGTCGAAGCCCTTCTTCTCTAAATGCGTAGATACAAACTTCCAGAGTTGTTCAGTGGTGCAGGCCTGGAGGTCAATTTCCACTGATGACCGGCTTTCCCGCTCGACGCGGACGAGATCGAACGGAGAAGAGTTTCTCCTTTTCCTTCGGCTGGATGTTGTCGTATTCGATTTTCACGATTTCGCGGAGGTGCTTCACGATGGTTGAACGTTCATTGAAGGAGTACATCGTCGCCCGGCCTACTTTTCGGCCTTTGATGATTCCACCTTCTTCTAATCTACGGAGCTGTAACCTGATCGGGGTAAGAGTCTTCTCATCTAGCCCTTTAGCAATGATGCTGGGATAAACTTCTCCATAATGATATAGGAAAAGAAGACAATAAAAGGCATTTCGATTTCCAACAATAGTTTCAAGCATTTGATCTTCCTTATGTGCTATTATATAGCACTTAAGTACTAAAACATAGTACTTAAGTACCAAATTTTAGCACATGAAAGATTCCAGTAATTTTAACCAGTTAGAATCTCTTCATCCGGACGAAGTACTACTTCAACCGCACCTTATAAATCTCCTCAAACTCCACCCCGTCACAGCTGTCGTCACTGCGCTCCACGTACCGCTTCATCTGCGCGACCCCGCTGAACTCCTTCTCGAAACCTGAACCGTTCGCCCGGACGCAGTCGTAGTTCCCGCTGAAGACGATCTTGTAGTACCTCGTACGACCGGAGCGTCTCACCAGGATCCGCTGGTCGATGTCGATCTCCTGCGGGTCGGCTTCGCACTTTGCGCGGTAGCGGTTGTTCGCATCCAGGAGGAGCTCCTGGACTTCTTCCGACTCCACGATCTGCTCTGGGATCGCCATGGGCTCGCAGGCCAGGGCCGCGAGGGAGTACGCACTTAGTGTCAGCATGATGAAAATCTTCATAGTCGCTCCAGGAAAAATTCTTGCAACGATCCTATGAAAAAGGTTAAGCGAACTCAAGCTGTTCAGAGGAAAAAAGAGGAAAGATTAAGCTACTTGGCCTTCGTCTTCTTCGCCACTTTCTTCTTCTCCAGGACCGAACACTGTGCATGGGCCTTCTTGAACCATTTCTTCAGCTCGGCCGACTTCGAATGGAGTGCCTCGGGAACGAGCACCCAGTGCGCCATCTTCATCGGGCCTGCTTTCCAGGGTTCGGAGCCCTTGAGCTTCATCAGATCGTCATAGGCCTTCGACTCCGGGAGCTTCACCCCTAGGCGCCCAGTTTTCCAAACGAGGGCGAAGACGTTATCGTTAGCCCAGAGGGCGTAGCAGCCGAACATCTTCTTGGACGTCACATCGGGAAGGCCGGCGGCGAGCACGTCTGCGAGAGCCTCAAGTTCTTGGATGGTCTTAGGCATGGTATTCCTTCGGAAGTCTCACCGTGAACTTCGACCCCTGCCCCAGTTCACTCTCCACGCCGATCTGTCCCTTGTGGGCCACGACGATCTGCTTGGTGATGAAGAGCCCGAGGCCAAGCCCGCTGATCTCGTTGGCGCTCACGGCCCGCTCGAACCGGTTGAAGATCTTGTCATGGTTCTCCGGGGCGATCCCGATCCCCCGGTCCGTCACCGACAGGGTCGCGGTCTCCCGGTCCTGGGAGAGGGTCACGGTGATCGGCCTCTTCTCCCCGTACCGGAGGGCGTTGGTGAGGAGGTTCATCGCCACCTGCTCGATCCGCATCCGGTCCCAGCAGCCGAGGACTTCACTCGACGCTTCGAACGTCGGCACGGGGAAGCCGGCCTTCTCGAACTGGTCCTTCATCCGCTCCAGCAGGTCCCGCAGCATCTCCCGCAGGTCGAACTCCTCGTGCCGGAGGGTGAGCTTCCCGGTGCGGATCCGCGAGACGTCGAGCATGTCGTCCACCAGGCGGGTGAGGCGCAGGGTCTGGTGCTCGGTGAGGTTCACGTAGTCGATCATCGTCTTCGGTTGGAACACCTCGGGCCGCTTCGTCTCGATGGACCGGCGGTGCATCTGGGCTTGAAGTTGGAGAGACGTCAGTGGGGTCTTGAGTTCGTGGGAGGCGATGGAGAGGAACTCGTCCCGCGCGCGGACGGCCGCTTCGAGGTTCTGCATCTCCGCTTCCACCTTGAGCTCGGCGAGCTTCCGGTCGTGGACGTCGAAGACCGAGCCGGCGTAGCCCTGGTAGCGGCCCTGCTTATCGAAGCGGGGTGTGCCGGCGTCGATCGCCCAGTGGTAGTCGCCGGCCTTGGTCCGGAGCCGGTACTCGACGTAGAAAGGTTCCTGCTTGGCGTTCGAGTCCCTGAAGATCTTCCCGGCGCGCTCTTTGTCTTCCGGATGGGTGCACTCGAGCCAGCCGAAGCCCAAGCCCTCCTCTAGAGACTGGCCCGTGAAGTCGGTCCACTGCTTACTGAGGTAGGTGCACTTGCCGTCGGTGTCGGTGATCCAGAGGATCGCCGGAGAGACGTCGACGTTCTTCTCGAACTCGATCTGGGCTGTCTTCTTCGCGGTGATGTCGGTGGAGATGGCGACGACGAACTCGTTGTTGATCGAGGAGACGTTGTTGTGGACCCAGATGACGGAGCCGTCGGGGCGGAGGTACCGCTTCTCGATCTCGAAGCCCTCTCCGGTTTTCTTGAGGCGGAGGAACTTCTCCAGGTTGGGCCCGAGGTCGTCCGGATGGGTGATCTCCTGCATCCGGAGCTGGAGGAGCTCCTCCCGCGTCCGGCCGACCATCGAGCAGTAGAAGTCGTTGGCTCGCAGGAACCGGCCGGTGAAATCCGTCTCGCAGATCCCCACCATCGCCTGGGTGAAGACCGACTTCAGGCGCTGCTCGCTCGCGACGAGCTTCTGCTCGACCTCGACGGTCTCGGTGACGTCGTGGATGACCGCGAGGATCCCGTCGATCTGCCCGTCGGCGCCGTAGACCGGCTCGTAGACGAAGTTCAGGTAGAAGGTGGTCTTCTCGCCGGTCGGGGAGAGGAGCGAGTACGGCGCCTTGACTCCTTCGTACCGCTCGCCGGTGTTGAAGACGGCGGTGAGGATCTGGTAGTACCCCTGCTCCACAGAATCCGGCAGGACCTCGAGGACGGTCTTCCCGATCGGGTCCGCGGCTTCGAGGAACATCTTCCGGTACCGGCTGTTGGCGAAGGCGAACAGGAGGTCCCGGCCCTCGAGGTACGCCACGCCTCCGGGGATGTTCTCCAGGAGGCTCAGGAGCCGGTTCTTATCTTGCGTGAGGCTCGCCTCGACCTTCAGGCGCTCCGCCTGGAGGTCCTTCTCGAGCTGGATGCGCTTGGTGGTCTCCACGCACGCGCAGAAAAGTCCCAGGACCTCCCCGACCTCGCCGGTGATGGGAGAGTAGGAAAAGGTGAAGTTCGTCTTCTCGTCAAACCCGTGCCGGTTCATCAGGAGGTCGAGGTCTTCCAGGAAGACCGCTTTCCCCTGGTCCACGGAGAGGATCAGGGGTTCGATGTCTGCCCAGATCTCCGCCCAGATGTCGGCGAACTTCTTTCCGAAGGCCGCCGGGTGCTTCCGTCCAAGGACCGGGACGTAGGCCTGGTTGTAGAGGAAGATCCGCTCCTTCCCCCAGGAGATGAACATCGGAAAGGCCGAGTTCAGCATCATCGCCGTGGCCGTCTTCAAGCTCTCGGGCCATCCGTGGACTGGCCCGAGCGAGTGGGACTCCCAGTTAACCTCCGGGGCGACCCGGGCGATGATTCGGTGAAGAGAGTTCATAGGATTTCATTCTAGGAAACTCCGCCCCCATGCTCAAGGAATAAAAGCCCCGAAGGAGTATTTTTGTCGAATACTATAGCATCCATTTGCACTATGAGAGCCGTTCGATCCTCACCAGAGCTTCATTCCTCTTCGTCATCGGCAGCGAAAAGGGTTGGTCGTATTGGGCCCACCAGACCTTTGAGACCGCTTTGAGCCCGGCCAGGCGCACTTCCGCGAGGAGGAGCTCTTCGGCGGCCTCCATCTCCGTGGGACCGTTGATCCCGGAGTACCGGTAGGCGGCCACTGTCTTCTGCGGCATCTGCTCCACCCAGACTTCTTTGTTCTTCGGAGTGAGGTCACTTTCCTCGGCCGGAATGTAGAACGACATGGTCCAGCCGTCTTCGTTCCGGTCGTGGAACACGGGGGTCGTCATCGCGGTCTTCTTCCCATCTTCGTTCTCTCCGAAGATGAACTCCGCCAGGGCCCGGAAACTCGCATCGCCGGCGGCCTCAAAACTTCCCGAGTTCCGGACCCGTGCCAGGGTGAACGGCGGGTAGTTCCGGAGCTCGATCTGTCCGACCTTGCTCACCACTGAGTACGGGAGCTCGGCTTCCAGACGGACGCCGATGACTCCCGGGATACTTTTGAGGATCTCACTAAATGGAATGTGCATAGAAACCTCCAGGTGCCTTTAATGATAGGAGTCGTGACACCGGAAGTCCCTGGACTAATCTTCGACAGCTGTGCGCTACGCAGCAGTACTAGCGAACACTCAACTTAAACGTATTCGTCGGAGCAAAGAGATCAAGCTCTCTTGCATTCAAGATCCCGAACCCATTCTTGAGGTTAACACTTACTGTGATCTGGTACTTCCCCTTGGTGAACCCGGTCTGCATAAGCTCCTCGACTCCCAATTTGAACGAAGACGGTCCCGTCACCTGCGGGGCCACGTCTCCCTCGAAGAGCACCGGATCCCGGCCCCAGAACTTCTCCTTTTTCACCTTGAGGTAGTGCTCGAGGGGGACACCTTCGGAGGGGCCCACGTCGTAGGTGAGGATTCCGGAGTTGATGTAGACGTTCTCCAGCCGGAGGGCCTTAAGCACCTTCGAAGCTTCATGGAAGTTGACCTTCGCGGTGACCTCCAGGTGCATGGTGTCTCCGACCAGGTTCTCCTTCTTCGAGAGTTCATCCAAGCTGAGGACGAGGCGGCGAGTTCCCTGCGAGGAGAAGGAGATTTCTTTCCCGGAGAGGCTCACGGCGATCTTCTCGTTCGGACTGATCTGCGCCGGAATTGCTCCGAAGTCGACCTTCACCTTCGCCTTCACGTAGTAGTCGAAGACCTGGTAGGCGACCCGGACGTCTTCGTAGCAAGTGTAGTTGCGCGTGTAAGTCCCGCAGTTATCTGACGGGATGGGAGCGTTGCAGGTGTTGACGGTCTCGGTGCAGTCCTGGGCCTGCCGTTCTGTCCTGTAGGCGGTGCGGGTCTGCTCCCCTCTCACTTCGACCGAGGCGACCGGGCTCGTTCCGGTGAACTGGATGTACTGTGTTTCCCCGGTGCTCGCAGCGGCGAACTGGAGGGATGAGAGGAAGAAGAAAAGCGAGAATAGCTTGAACATACGGGCTCCTTTTTGAGATGAGACTAGTTCCGGAAGTTAGGTTTG
>SXUH01000210.1 GCA_005791855.1 Bdellovibrionales bacterium | reverse complement strand
CTCGATCACCGTCGCGGCTTCGGCCACCTTGATCGACGTCACCCGGTGGACTCCGGCCTCGACGACGGCGCCGTAGACGGACGCCACGGTCTCGAGGGACTCCGCGTCCTGCGCGGCGACGATCTTCTTGATGGTGGTGAAGCGGTGGAGATGGTCGCCCGGGTTAATCCGCTCGGGGCTGTAGCCGATCTTGAAGTCGACGCCGCCCTTGAGGCCCGAGAACTTCTCCAGGATGGGAAGGCACTCTTCCTCGCAGACCCCGGGGTAGACGGTGGATTCGTAGACGACGATGTCGCCCTTCTTGAGCACCGAACCGATCATCTCGCTCGCCTTGAACATCGGCGTGAGGTCGGGCCGCTGGTGGGCGTCCACCGGCGTCGGTACGGCGACGATGTGGAAATCCGCTTCCGCGAGGTCTTTCTTGTCGGTGGTGAACTTGATGTTCCGGGACTTCAGTTCGGCGGAGGTGACTTCGTTGGTCTTGTCGATGCCCTGGAGGAGTTCGTCGACGCGTTTCCTATTGATGTCGATGCCGACGACCTTGAACTTCGTCGCCATGGCGACGGCGACCGGTAACCCGACGTATCCTAGACCTGTGACTGATATCGTTCTCACTTGCGTATCCTTTTAAGCTGGCAGTTCAATCTCATTTAGAATCTTATTTTTACTGAAGGACTCCACCGTCCGAGCGAGGCCATCGTCGAAGCTGATCTGGGGCTTCCACCCGAGGAGCCGCTCGGCCTTGGAGATGTCCGCCCAGGTTTCCTTCAGGTCGGCCTTGTGGAACTCGAAGTTCTTGATCTTCGCCTTCTTGCCGGTGAGCTTCTCGATGGTGCTGATGACCTTCGTGAGCGGGATCGGGTTCTTCCCGCCGCCGAGGTTGATGATCTCGTACCCCAGGAGCTTCTTCCCGGCGGTGATCGTCCCCCGGGCGATGTCGTCCACGTAGGTGAAGTCCCGCGACTGGGTTCCGTCGCCGAAGAGTTCGATCTCCTTGCCCTCGTTGATCCAGCGGATGAAGCGGTAGATGCTCATGTCCGGCCGGCCCGCGGGCCCGTAGACCGTGAAGTACCGCACGACGCTCACGTCGATCCCGTGGAGGTGGTGGTAGGAGTACGCGAGGAGCTCGGCGGCCTTCTTCGACGCCGCGTACGGGGAGATCGGTTCGTTCACCGCGAGGTCTTCGCTGAACGGCATCTTCTGACCGGCGTAGATGGAGGAGGTCGAAGCGATGACGAACTTCTTCACCTCGAACTCCTTCATGAGCTCGAGGAGGTTCAGGGATCCGACGAGGTTCGTCGACATGTACACTTCCGGACACTCGATGGAGTAGCGGACCCCGGCCCTGGCCGCGAGGTTGTAGATGATGTCGAACTTGTGAGCCTGGAAGATCTCCCGCAGCTGGTTCTTGTTTTCAATGTCCATCTCGATGAACTTGAACGCCGGGTACTTGGTGAGGGTCTTGACTCGGAAATCCTTGAGGCGGACGTCGTAGTAATCATTCATGTTATCCACACCGATGACTTCGATCCCCTCTTCTAAAAGGAACTCGGCGACCTTGGATGCGATGAATCCAGCCACTCCAGTGACCAAGACCTTCCTGGGGTTTTGCATATTTCGTTATCCTTCCTCTAAAATTTCTATGTTTAATATCACTACGAGGTTTTTCTTGAAAGCTACAAAGAGGCTTTTTTGATTAATGCATATCATCAAGAGACAGGATTGTGAAGGGTTACGTTCTCATAACTTTTGTGAGAAGCTCAGTTACCCTATGAGAAATACCATCAACGCTTCCTTGTTTTTCCTGGCTGCAGGAGTGTTCACCTCCGTGACCGTTCTCTCTGCGTACCAGGTTCTATTTGCCATCCCGATGATCTATTACGTGAGCAGGGCCCTCAAGGAAAAGGAATTCGCGCTACCGACCAGTGCCTGGATCCTCCTGTCTTTTACCTTGGTGGCACTCCTGAGCCTGGTGGTAAATTTCGAACTTATCCCCAGGCCATCGAAGAACTTTGGGAGACTAAAATACTTCCTCTTCGGGATCGCCGGCATCTTCGTCTTTCGGCACTGGCTCCCCGGGGTGAGCGATCGGACTAAGAAGGTCCTCCTCAACGTCTTCTTCGTCAGCATCATCGCCGCCGGGTTCTACGCCCTCTATAACTTCCTCACCATGACCGATGGAAGGGTCAAGGCCTTCACCGACACCATGAGGTACGGCTACGGCTCGGGGATGATCCTCCTCGTCCTCCTCAGTGCGATCCTCCACCGCGAGAAGACCCGGAGCTGGCTCGATCTCCGGCTCGCCGTCCCCGCCCTCCTGGTGGGGTTCATGGGCATGTACCTCACCTACGCTCGAGGAGCTCTCTTGGGGTTTCTCTGCGGGCTCCCGTTTGTGATCTACTTCTACCGCGCCCGCCTCGGAGTGATCTTCGCCGGGATCTCCCTCGCCGCCGTCCTGACGCTGGGGGGCTTCTACCTCTATGGCTCGGGGTCGCAGGAGTCGAGGTTCCTCATGAATAAGAACAACGCCTCCGACGTCATCCGCCGCAGCCAGTGGAAGGCGGCCATCATTTCCATCCAAGAAAAGCCCGTCCTGGGCTGGGGACTTTCCAACTTCCACAGCCAGCTCAAACGCATCAAGGAAGAAAACAACCTCGACGCTAAAGACTACAATGACGCTCACTCTCATAACCTCTTTCTGGAAATCACGTCGGGGACAGGATTGATCGGTGGATTAATTTTTCTCGCCTGGGTGGTCTGCTGGGCCCTCGAGATGTTTTCGGCCGGGGGCCTTACCAGGGCCCTCATCGTTCCGCTCGGGGTGGCCTTCGTGGTTTCAAGCCAGTTCGAGGTCACGTTTGACGCAAACAATGCAAGTATGATTTTCTTCTTGTATGCTATAAGTGTGAGTCCCAGCAAAAGGCCCGTGAAAAGATAAGCATGTCAAACAGATCAAAAACCCTCCTCCTCCTGCTCGTTGACATGATTCTCCTGGTGATCTCGCTCACCATCGTCATCTACCTGAGGAAGCAGGGCCAACCGTCGAGCTTCTACATCTACCGGCACTACAAGCTCTTCAGCTTCATCTTCCCGTTCTGGATCTTGAACTACTTCATCGAGGGCCTCTACACCCTCAAGACCTACAACCCGGCGAACCTCAACA
The DNA here is from genome assembly GCA_005791855.1 of Bdellovibrionales bacterium. Lineage (GTDB taxonomy): Bacteria > Bdellovibrionota > Bacteriovoracia > Bacteriovoracales > Bacteriovoracaceae > Peredibacter. The sequence continues at coordinate 1,905 of SXUH01000210.1, read as the reverse complement.
TCTCGCTCCTGCGGTCGACGGTGTTCTCGGTGCTCATCTCCGTGGTGGTGATCTACCTCTCGAACTACGAGGTGGGCCGGATCACGCCGAAGACCAACCTCGTCCTGGTTGGCCTCATGTCGCTCCCGCTCCTCTACGGCTGGCGACTCTTCTTCTTCAAATTCTTCTCCCGGGACATCCGACTCCGGGGGACCCTCCTCATCGGCTCCCAGGAGACCATCGACCTGGTGCAGACGGAGATCGCCCACAAGCCGCACCTGGGGTACAAGATCGTCGCCACCTGCACCCCGGAGCAGGCCCACGACCTGATGATCACCCCGGGGATCGAGCTCGTGGCCATCGAGCGGAAGATGACCAAGGACCTGGACCTCTACAACAAGATCTTCTCCCTCCTGGGCTCCGGCATCGAGGTGATCGACCTCGCGAAGTTCGCCGAGAAGATCTCCGGGAAGATCCCCATCCAGGCCATCGACGAGTCCTGGTTCATCGAGTACTGCGGGCACCAGGAATCCAGAAGCTACGACGTGATCAAGAACCTCATCGACCGGAGCATCGCCATCGTCCTCATCCTCCTCTTCATCCCCGTGGCGATCGTCCTCCTCCCGGTCCTCCTCGTGGTCCACGGGAGACCCGTCTTCTTCAAGCAGGTGCGGACGGGTCTGAACAACCGACCCTTCACCCTCTACAAACTGCGGACCATGGTGCCGAACGCCGAGAAGGACGGGGCCAAGTGGTCGACGCCGGGAGACTCGCGGATCACGCCGCTCGGGAAGTTCCTCCGGAAGGTCCGGCTGGACGAGCTGCCGCAGCTCCTGAACATCCTCAAGGGCGAGATGAGCCTCGTGGGGCCGAGGCCCGAGATCCCGTCCATCATCGAGACCACACTCGTCCCCTCCATCCCCTACTACAGCCTCCGCCACTTGGTGAAGCCGGGGGTGACGGGCTGGGCGCAGGTGACCTACCGGTACGGCTTCTCGAAGGAGGACTCCAAGGAGAAGCTCCAGTTCGACCTCTTCTACGTGAAGAACCGGAGCATCTGGCTCGATCTCCTCGTGATCATCAAGACCATCAAGACCGTCGTCACAGGCGCAGGTCAGTGAGCCGCTTGTTCAACTTGTCCTTGTCCGAGAGGCGCACGTCCTGGCGGGGGATCCTCCAGTCGATGGCCAGGTCGGGGTCGTCGAAGATGATCCCCAGCTCCGCTTTCTGGTCGTAGAAGTTGTCGCACTTGTACTGGAAGACGGCCGTCTCCGAGAGGACGACGAAGCCGTGGGCGAACCCCCGCGGGACCAGCATCATCTTCTTATTCTCCGCCGAGAGCTCGACCGAGAAGTGCTTGCCGAAGGTCTCCGACCCGGGCCTTACGTCGACGGCGACGTCGAGGACCCGGCCCTGGACCACGCGGACGAGCTTCGCCTGCGCGGCCTCGCCGGCCTGGAGGTGGAGGCCCCGGAGGATGCCGTAGGTGGAGAAGGACTCGTTGTCCTGGACGAACTTGTTCCTGAGGCCGAGGCCGTGGAAGGCTCTCTCGTTGTAGGATTCGAAGAAGTACCCGCGGGCGTCCCCGAAGACCCGCGGCTCGAGGACGACGAGGCCCTCGATCCCCGTTCTAACGAGATTCATGGTAGGGCCTCTTGATGATGTCCATGAGGTACTGGCCGTACTGGTTCTTGAGCATGGGTGCGGCGATCTTCTCCACCTGCTCGGCGCTGATGTAGCCCTTGCGGAAGGCTATCTCTTCCAGGCACGCGACCTTGAGGCCCTGCCGGTGCTCGATGGTGGCGATGAAGTTCGACGCCTCGAGGAGGCTCTCGTGGGTTCCGGTGTCGAGCCACGCCATGCCTCGGCCCATGATCTGGAGGTCGAGCTGGCCCTTCTCGAGGTAGGCCTTCGCCTCGGCGAGGT
>SXUH01000209.1 GCA_005791855.1 Bdellovibrionales bacterium | reverse complement strand
TGGCGCGGGGCCGACATCCGGAACATCCTGGACTTCGAAACCGTCTTCCCCGAGGCCAAGCTCATCAAGCTCGAACAGAACTACCGGTCTTCCAAGAAGATCATCGAAGCCGCCTCCGGAGTCATCTCCCGGAACCTCGCCCGGAAGGGCAAGACCATGTGGACGGACAACGACGACGGGGAGGAGATCCGGATCGTCGAATGCCGGGACGACAAGGCCGAAGCGGAGTACGTCGCCCAGCGGATCAAGTCCCTCTCCCACGACAACGTTCCGCTGAGAGACATCGCCGTCTTCTACCGGAACAACGCCCACTCCCGGACCATCGAGGACGCGCTCCGGAAGGAGAAGTTCCCGTACCGAGTGGTCGCGGGGATCAAGTTCTACGACCGGAAGGAGATCAAGGACATGATCTCGTACATGCGGGTGGTGGTGAACAAGAAGGATTCCCTGGCCCTCACCCGGATCATCAACACCCCGGCCCGCGGGGTCGGCACGACGTCCCTCCGGAAGCTCGAGGACGAAGCCGTCCGGCTCCAGCTCTCCCTCTTCGAACTCCTCGAGAAGATCGTCGAAGCCCCCCACGACTACAAGCACCTCTCCCTCTCCGGGAAGGTCCACAGCGCCCTGAACCAGCTCGTCCACCTCATCCAGGAGGTCCAGGTCCTCGAGGAGCAGCACCACGCTCCGAGCTTCAGCTACGAGAAGCTCCTCAACGAATCCGGGTACTACGAAGTCCTCCGGGCCGACAAGAGCTACGAAGGCGCGGCCCGGCTCGAGAACCTCGAAGAGTTGATGAGCGGAGTGAAGCAGTACGAAGACTCCGACGACGAGCCGAGCCTCGTGAAGTTCCTCGAGAACATCACGCTCGACACCTCCGTCTCGGAGGAAGGCTCGCAGGACCAGATCTCCCTCATGACCGTCCACGGCTCCAAGGGCCTCGAGTACCCGTACGTCTTCCTCATCGGAGCGGAGGAGAACATCTTCCCCTCCTACCGGAGCCTCGAGACGGGCCCCGTCGCCCTCGAAGAAGAACGGCGCCTCTTCTACGTGGCCATGACCCGGGCGATGAAGCAGCTCGTGATCACCTTCGCCCAGGGCCGGCTCCTCTGGGGGAGCTTGAAGTTCAACGGCCCGAGCCAGTTCCTCCACGAGATCCCGTCCCAGTACTACAAGTGGGACTTCTACCAGACCGGTTCGAAGAAGTCCGAGTGGAACAGCTACAGCCCGGACGACGACTTCGACCAGCGATCTCCCCACGACGACGAAGTCTTCTACCGAGAGAAGGTCTACCAGCAGAAGAAGGTCGTCAGCCAGATGTCGAACTACCCCTCCGGAAGCAAGATCATCCACGCGCTCTACGGAGAGGGGAAGGTCCTGGACTCCGAAGGCCTGGGGCAAGACGAGAAGGTGACCATCCAGTTCCGAGACGGCATCCGCAAGAAGTTCATGGTGAAGTTCGCACCGCTGCAAAAGGTTTAGCGCAGATGAGATTCTCCTTCAAGGTCATCGTCGCCCTCTGGATCGGACTCCTCGCCAGCATCGGGATCCTCCTGTTCAACGCCTACTCCCGGCTCAAGCCCGAGGCCTTCGTCGCGGTCATCACCAGGGAAGTTCAGAAGAACTACCCGGGGAGCAAGCTCGACGTCGGCACCGTGGACTACCGGTTCTCCCTGGACTTCAACCTCAACCTGAAGGCGATCAAGCTCCGCCGCGCGGAGAAGATCCTCGGGAGCATCGGCGAGGTCGAACTCATCGTCCCCTGGTGGCTCCTCCTGACGAGCAAGGGCAGCGCGCAGGTCAACCTCTCCGATCTGGTCATCCACGTCGAACCGAACCAACACAAATCCCCGGGGGCCGACCGCCCTCCGGAGGCCTCGGCCCCGACCCCGGGCCAGGCCCCGAACCAGAAGATCGAAATCGCCCTGCCGGACTACCTCTCGAGCGCCCAGCTGACCCTCCGGGCGAAGAACGTCTCCGTGGTGGATTCGAAGACGCTGCGGAACTACTTCACCCTCTCGAAGCTCCTGGTCCGGGAGTTCCACTACGGCAAGAACTCGGCCTTCGAGCTCAACGTGCCGGTGGAGATCACCCACAAGGCCCTCAAGTACACGTCCGAACTCTGGCTCTTCGGAGACGTCACTCCGGATCCGCGGGAGTGGAAGCTCAACTTCCGGGGAGACTTCAAAACCCGGGACGCGGCCGAGAAGGTTCAGCTGGCGGACCTCGTCCTGGCCGGGACGACCACCTTCAAGCCGCAGGAGCTCGACCTCCGCTCCCGGATCACCCTGCTCATCGAGCGAGAGCAGGTCGGGGAGAGCACGGTGACCGCGAACGCCCGGAAGCTCGGGGTCTCCCTGGACTTCACCAAGCTCCCGCTGAACTACTTCACCGTCCTCCACGAGGAGATCAAGAATTCGTACCTCACGAAGTTCGAGGGCGACGCGAAGGGCTTCGTGCGCTTCGAGAAGACCTTCTCCGACGACCTCGCGAGCCTCACGGGGAAGCTCTCCTTCCCCGGAGAGTTCCAGCTGACCGAGAAGGACACCATCCCCGGCACCTGGGACCTCTCCTTCCAGGACTCGAAGTGGGACCTTTCCTTCCAGAGCCCGAAGGACGAGGCCCGGTTCTCGCGGAAGATCTTCTTCGACCTCCGGAACTCACTCATCACCCAGTACGCCGAAGAGCTCCGCTTCCGGGGCCTCGACCTCGACCTCACCATCCGCGCGGTCCAGCCCTTGAGTTCGCTCATCTCCGCCCCGAACCCGACCCCGTTCTCTTCGGTCGTGAAGTTCGAAGACTGCCTCCAGGCCGACAAGGTCTACGACGGGAGCTTCGCCTACGGAGCCTCCGCGGAGCAGGCCTTCTACAAGGCCGAGCTCTCGGAGAAGACGAACTCCTTCCGGCTGAACTACGCCGGCAAGCCCGCGCAGAATTCCCTGAGCCTCTCCTTCGACCGGTTCCCCTGGGCGCCCGGCTTCGCCTTCCTCGATCCCTACTTTAGAGCGACCGCCGCCGTCCTGAACGGAAAGGTCGAAGGCCGTTGGAAAGCGCACGCCGCTGACGGCGACTGGCTGGCCCAGCTCCGGGCCACGGGCCTCGCGGACGCCGCCGGAGCCTTCCCGGACTCCACGCAGAAGCTCTGGAGCCAGTTCGAGGTCGACGGGCGCGCGACCGCGGCGCAGACCTGGGACCTCGCTTCGAAGAACAGAACCGTGAAGCTCAACTCTCTCACCCTCGAAGGTCCGGAGACGTTCAAACTCTTCGGGACCCTCTCCCCGGATCCCGCGCAGCGATCGACCCTCTCCCTGGTCAACCTTAGCCGGAAGGAGTCCCGGCCCACCGTCAGAACCCCCGCGGGGCCCTTCTGGCCAGAAAAGGAAAGTCTATGAACCAAAGCTATCGACCCATCGTCTGGAAAGACCACAAGCTCTTCCTCCTGGACCAGCGGCAGCTTCCGCATTCGGAAATCTTCGTCGAAGTCACGAACCTCGAGGGCTGCGCCACCGCCATCAGAGACATGGTCGTCCGGGGCGCCCCGTGCATCGGCTTCACCGCCATCTACGGCATGGCCCTCTGGGTGAAGAACCAGAGCGAACTCACCGAAGCCGCCTGCCGGGCCGCCTGCGACCAGATGATCGCCGCGAGGCCCACGGCCGTGAACCTCTCCTATGAGGTCAACCGGTGCTTCGAGATCATGAAGGAAGGCCTCGCTTCGACGGCGGGGAAGGACGCCATCTACCAGCGCCTCGTCGCCTTCGGGCACGAGCAGATCGAGAAGAGCCAGGAGAAGAACACCCTCATGGCCCAGATCGGCTTCTCCGAGCTCCAGAAGAAGCTAACGGGGAAGAAGTGGAACCTCATGACCCATTGTAACACCGGCTTCCTCGCCTGCGGGAGCCTCGGGACCGCCCTCGGGGTGATCTCCTATTCGCACTCCAAGGGCCAGGTCGCGCACGTCTACGCCGACGAAACCAGGCCCTACATGCAGGGCACCCGCCTCACCGCCTTCGAGCTCAGCAAGGAGAACATCCCGTACAGCATCGTCGTCGAGGGCGCGGCTTCCTACCTCATGTCCCACGACAAGGTCGACGCCATCTTCGTCGGCGCCGACCGGATCGCGGCCAACGGGGACACGGCCAACAAGATCGGAACCTCCACCCTCGCCATCGTCGCGAAGAACTACGGCGTCCCGTTCTACGTCGTGGCTCCCGTGAGCTCCTTCGACGTCCAGATCCCGGACGGGAAGCACATCGAGATCGAGATGCGGGCCATGAGCGAGATCACGGAACTCCGGGGCCTGCGGCTCGCCCCCGACGGCGCCCAGTCCGTGAACCCGAGCTTCGACGTCACCGACCACCGGTTCATCACCGGCATCATCTGCGAGAAGGGCTTCATCGACCCGGCCATCGCCGGCGACCTCGTCCGGGTGGTGAACTCATGAGGAAAGACATCCGCGCCTCCATCGACATCGGTTCGAACAGCGTCCTCCTCCTCATCGGGGACGTCTCCCATGGCCACCTCAAGGAGCTCGCGAAGCGGAGCGAGATCACCTCGCTCGGGAAGGAGCTGGATCGGAACAAGGCCTTCCTCCAGGAAACCATGGACGCGACCTACGACGCCATCCGGTCCTACGTGAAGGACTGCGAAGCGAGCGGCGTCCCCGCCGGGGAGATCATCGCCACGGCCACGGAGGCTTCCCGGGTCGCCGAAAACGCCCGCGAGTTCTACGACAAGATCCAGCGCGAGCTCGGCGTGAAGGTCGAGATCATCACCTCCGACGCCGAAGCCTACTTCTCCACCAAGGGCATCCTCTTCGATAGCAAGTTCACCAGCGAGGTGATCACCATCGTCGACATCGGCGGCGCCTCGACCGAGCTCATCAAAGTGAACACGAAGAACTTCCAGATCCTGGGGACCATCAGCCTTCCCATCGGCGCCGTCCGGTCGACGACCTGGCTGGAGGAGAACGTCTTCGTGCAGCGGCTCCAGAAGATCTTCCTCGACTTCCGGAACGAGATCGACAAGTTCCAGACCAAGGAACTCTACTGCGTCGCCGGGACCATCACGTCCCTCGGGAACATGCACCTCCAGCGCAAGGAGTTCGTCGAGGACGACGTCCATGGCCTCACCCTCAAGGTGGAGGACGTCGACGCCCTCTTTAAGAAATATTCAGACTCCACCCCGGAGGCTTTCCTCGAGCAGTTCCCGTTCCTCCAGAAGCGGTCGAACAGCATCCGCGGGGGCCTGCACCTGGTCTACCACCTCGCCCACCGGCTGCTGGTGAAAGAACTTATTATCTCCACATATGGCCTCCGGTTTGGCACAATCATCGAAGGGAAGATAAAGAAGGAATACCTCCATGGGAAGTAACTTGGTCCTGGATTACAAGTCGGTGCTCTTCCGGGAAGGGGAGAAGGCGACGAAGCTCTACCTCCTGAAGAGCGGAGAAGTCCTCTGCCTGAAGTCGTCGAAGGGCCGGCTCATCCCCGTGTTCTCCGCCCGGGCGGGCGACATCGTCGGCGAGAGTTCGATGATCGCGAAGTCCTACTACACCTACTCGGCCATCACGCTCGACCGGACCGAGCTC
>SXUH01000208.1 GCA_005791855.1 Bdellovibrionales bacterium | reverse complement strand
GATCGGAGTCGTAGCCCCGGTGGGTCGCCAGATCGAAGGCGATGGAGAGGCCCTTCTGGCCCTTGGTTAGGTTATCTCGGTAGAACCGGTTCGACTCTTCGGCGGTGGAGAACCCGGCGTACTGCCGGATGGTCCAGGGCCTCACCGTGTACATGGAGGCGTAGGGCCCGCGCAGGAACGGCGGGTTCCCGGGGATGGTCGAGAGGAGCCGCTCGAACCGGACGTCACTCCTCCGGTAGGCGGTCTTGAGGTCGATCCCCTCCGGCAGCGTGGTGACGGTGGTCCCCTCCGGGGCCTCTTCCGTCGGGCTCTCCCAAGGGATCTTAGAGAAATCGAGGCTCATTTGTTCCCCCAGCGTGCGACGAGTGCCGAGAGGACGTCGAAGACGTTCTGCCCGGCGAAGAGGTTGGTGAAGCCCGGAGCTTCCACCTTCCCGGCGATGAATTTGTTTTGGTTCTTAAGGCCTGCGGCGAGCGGAAGGACACTCGGGTACTGCTCGTCTAGCGCGCAGAGGACGAGGATGGCATCCGGCTTCCCGGTGAGCGACCGGTGGAATTCTTCGAGGTCGGTCACCGAGTGCCCGGGGTCGTGGACCCGCAGGCCCAGGAGCTCGAAGTAGTTCTTCACGAAGTTCAGCCGGGCGTTCAGGGCGCCGTACTCGCCGAAGAGGGCCACCTGGACCTCGGGCTTCTTCCCGAGCCCTTCGACCTTGAGCCGGAGGTCCTCGAACGCGCTGGCGGCCCGGAAGACCTTGTGCCGGGGAGAGACCTTGAGGTTCAGGACTTCGCTCACGTCCGGGTAGTCGTTCATCCCGGCCTGCACGTGCTTCCTGGTCTTCACCAGCTCGAGCCTCTTAGCGCGGACGGTGGCCGCCTCGGCGTCGATGGTCGTCCGGAGGGTCGCCGCATCCAGGGCCACGAGCTCCTGGAACTTCTTCCAGGCGGATTCACACAGGTGCTGGGTGAGGTTCTCCAGGTGGAAGCTTCCGTGGGCCGCGTCCGTCACCGTCCCGAGCATGCTCTCCAGGGCCAGCACGTGGGACGTGTTCCGGGCCATCCGGCGGGAGCGGTCGGTGTGCTCGTCGACCTTCGCATCGGTCTCGAGGTCGAAGAGGACGTTGTAGCCCGACGACTGGACGTGGTCCGCGCCGGCGATGTAGGCCGCGGCGACCGCGGTCTCGTTCCGGAGGATGTTCGAGTAGCGCTCGAACAGGGTCCAGTCGCCGTAGGACGTGAGGGCGACCACCTTGAACCTGGCCTTGCTGCCCCGGAGGTCGAGGATCCGCCGCGCGAGGAGCTTCGCCGCTCGGATCTTTGCGATGTTATTGAAGAACTGGGAATCGACGTAGACGCCGAGGAAGAAATCCTCCTCCGGGGCCCGGGCGAGCTTCACCGCAAGCTCGGCGAGCTCGAGGGAGCTGTGGCCTCCGCCGTCGTGGGCCGCGGATCCACGCAGAATTCCTGAGACGACCGGAAACGGATACCCCGGGAGGTTCCGAGTCCCCTCTCCCAGGAGGAAGACCTCCACTTCCTTCGCCGCCGTCGACTTCCCCAGAACGTCCAGGGCTTCGCGGAGTTCTCCCTCCGCGATCAGGTCCCCGAAGAAGAAAAAGTTCCGCACACCGGTCTTGAGGTCCTCGGCGATCCAGCTTGAAACCTTGTCCTTCGGGAGGTTCGCGTAGGTCACGGAAGCCTTCTTCCAGGACTCCTGCGCGCCGAGGTGGGTGGTCACCGCAGCTTTCAGCGACAGGGTGGGCCAGGTCGACCCATCGAGGTTCTTCTTCAGGGCCCTGGTCCCGATCTCCGTGAGCTTCAGTTCGCTCTTGAGTGAGTTCTCCCATTGAGACAATTCTCCTAGGAAGTCACTTTCAAAATACTTCGAGATGAGACTCACGGGCACTCCAAAGACAAAGGTTTTCTAGCGCCTAGATACTAGCAAAAAAACTACCGCCTATCTATGCTACCATGAGAGCTTATCCCAAAATCGTGATCTCCGTCGTTGACTTCGTCGATCCTCCCTGCGGCGTACTGAAGTACGCCTCAGTCATCACTCCTAGTCGCCTAGGATCTCATCGATTTTGGGCAAGCTCACGTTTGACGCTTAGACCATCGCGCCAATGTAGGATACCCACGCGTCGCAGTTTTCCGGGTCATCCAGGGGGGCGAACTCGCCGTTGCCATTGCCCTCGTCATCGTCCCCTTCCCAGTAGGTGACGATCTTCTTGAAGCCGGCTTCCTTCAGGATGTCCTTGAGCTCCGGGACGGTCCACATCCGCCAGTCGTAGGTGAAGACATCCAGGTGCTTCCCCTTGGAATCCTTGAAGTGGATGGCGAACTTACAATCGTGGGACATGGGGTTCCAGTACTGACACTCCCAGTAATAGGTAAGCCCTTTGAGCTTCTTGGTGTCGGTGACCAGTTTCTGGCTCTCGGGACCGCCGAAGATGTCCATGAAGAACACCCCGTCTTTCTTGAGGGATTTCCGGACGGACTTGCAGTACTTCACCAGCTCCTTGCGGGACTTCAGAATGAAGTAGGAGAAGTTGAAGGCGCAGACCACGTCCACCTTCGGCGCGCTCACCTTGAGCACGTTCTCGAGGAGGTAGGTCATGCGCTTCTGCTCGGCGGGCTTGAGCTTGGAGTGGTGCCGCTTCTTCCCCATGGCGATGGGCTCCGGATCGAGGTCGATGCCCCAGGCTTCGCAGCGCTTGTCCTGCCGCACCCATTCGCAGGAGATCGCCCCGGTTCCGCAGAAGTCCTCCCGCATGGAGAAGGGAGCGTGCCCCCGGGCGCGCTTGTACTCGTCGTGCATGAAGGCGACTTCGCACTCGGCGTTCTGCACCGATCGCTCGTAGTAATCGTATTTCTGGTCGAGAGAGAGTTTAGACTTCACGGAGCTCAGGCCTTGGTGTTGAGCATGTCGTTCATGATCATCATGGACTCTTCGATCACGGCGTCCTTCTTCATCGTCTTGGAGAACTCTTCGAACTTCTCCTGCTGGGCCTTGTCCTTGGAGTTGGTACTCAGGTCCCGGATGACGAGGTTCTTGCTCTCTTCCTCTTTCT